>NZ_JBHXKE010000071.1:0-37417 GCF_042722765.1 Kitasatospora sp. NPDC058406 | reverse complement strand
CGGTGCGCTTCCGCGTGCGCCGGCCGCGCCCGCCGGGCCGGCCCGCCCGGGGTGCTACCTCGCGCTGATCGCGCGGAACAGCAACTCGGCGGTCTCGGACCAGCGTTCCACCACGTCGGCCCGCTCGTGGAGCACGTCCGAGATGTGCTGGGTGCCGAAGAACGCGGCCACCAGCGACCGCGCCGCCGCGTGCGGCGAGACCCCCTCCCGCAGCTCGCCCGCCGTCCGGGCGCTGATCAGCAGCGCGCTCAGCAGCTCGGTCCAGTCCACGTACGGGGTGGGCAGCTCGGCGTCTATCTGCGGCCGTTCGATCTGCAGCCGGGCGCCCGCCTGGACGACGATGTCGTCCCGGAACGCCGCCGCCGCACCCGCCAGCAGCCGTGCGGCCGTCTCCAGCGGCCCGCGCCCCTCGGCGGTGACCTCCTCCAGGAGCATCGGCCACCGGGCGTAGTGCTGTTCCACCACCGCGATGGCCAGCGCCTCCTTCGTCGGGTAGTGGAAGTAGACGGCGCCCTTGGTCATCTCGACCCGGTCCGCCACGTCCTTGACCGAGGTGTGGCGGAAGCCCTGTGTCGAGAAGAGTTCGGCGGCGGCGGTCAGCACCAGCAGTTTGGTGCGGGCGGCCCGGTCCTGTTTGGGGTCGGGGCCCCGCCGGGTGGTGATTCTGCGCACAGGGAACGGGGAGGTGGTCTGCGGCTCGGGCATGGACGGCTCCTGTGATGGTGGGGTCAACGGTGGTGCCGGATCGTCAGGGCGGGGGCGATTTGGACAGAGTGGCGCAAAATTTCGCCTCGACGGTAAACCTTCCAGAAGGTATGTTCCTGAGCTGTCGCTCCGGTAGGCACCGAAAGATAGCGGGCCTGCTCCCGTCGCCGCGACATGGGGGAGGAAGAATTCATGAACGTCCTGTCATCTCAGGTGCCCGGGCAGCGCCGTCCGCTGCTCCGGGAGGGCTGGAACGGCCTGCGTTTCGACCGGCACCTGCCGCGGGAGGCGGTCCACAAGCACGCCGACCCCGAGGTGCTCCTGACGGACGCCGTGCGGCTGGAGGAGGAACGGTTCGCGGTCGCCGCGCGCTGGCTCCGCGACCACCACCTCGGTCACCGGCGGGCAGCGGCGTCCGACCCGATGATGCTGGCCGAGACGGTCCGCCAGACCGCGATCCACCTGGCCCACCGGTTCCACGGCAGCACCTACGGCCACCCGTTCGTGCTGAACGAGCTCACCGTCGACCTCGACGAGGCCCTGCCGCCGACCGGCCCGGACGGCCTGGACGTCGGCCTCGACCTGCGCTGCCCGCCCGCCGCTCCCCGGCCCGGCCGGGAGCGGTTCGCGCTGGAGGGCCTGGCCTGGGCCGGCCACCGGCCGGTGGGGCGGGTCCGGATGCGCTGGGAGGTGCTGGAACCCGGCCGCTACGCGTCCCTCCGGCGACGGTCGGCCGACGCGGCGGGGGAGCCCGGGACCGCCCCGACCGCGCCCGTGCCGCCGGAGCCCCGGCGGGTCGGGCAGACGACCGACCGTGACGTGGTGATCGCCGCCGACCCGGCCCGCCCCGACCGCTGGTGGCTGCGGCCCTTCGAGGACCACCCGGTCCTGTTCGACCACCCCGTGGACCACGTACCCGGCATGGTCCTGATGGAAGCCTTCCGGCAGGCGGCCGCCGCCGCGTACGGGGCCGGTGACGCGGTCCGCGAACTGCGGGAACTCGCCACCGTGTTCACCGCCTTCGGCGAGCTCACGACGCCGGTCGCGATCGTCGCCGAGCCGGCGGACGGCGGCCCGGCCGGGGCGCTTCGCCTGACGGCGGTGCAGGACGGCCGGCCGATCGCCGCCGCCCGGGTGCGCCGGACGGCGGCGCCGGGCCCGGCCGGTGCGGGCCCGGTGGGTGGGGGAGCGGCGGCAACGGGCCCGGTGGGCGCGGGTGCGGGCCCGGCGGCCGGGCCGGCCGGGGCGGAGGGCAGGGCATGCTGAGCGACGTCCGGGCCGAGGGGCTCGACGCCGGGGTGCTCGACGTCCGGGTGCTCGGCGAGCTGGCCGGGACCGCCCGCCGGGACGCCGGGCGGGCCGAGGAACTGCGCCGGCTGACCGGCGAGGTCGCCGACGGGATCACCCGGTCCGGCTTCCCGCGCCACTTCGTCCCGCGCCGGTGGGGCGGCACCGCCGGGGAGTTCGGCGCACTGGTGACCGGGGCGTCGACGCTGGCCGAGTCCTGCGCGGGCGCCGCCTGGTGCGCCGCCCTGTACGCGGCGCACGGCCGGCTGGCCGCCTACCTCCCGACGGAGGGGCAGCGCGACCTCTGGGGCGGCGGCCCCGACGTCCGGATCGCGGCCGCGGTCGTCCCGCCGCAGGGCCGGGCCGAGCGGGTGGGGGACGGCTGGCGCCTCCACGGCGAGTGGCGGCCGGCCAGCGGCGCGGACCACGCGGAGTGGATCCTGCTCGCCTCCTGGACCGAGGGTCCCGCAGGCCGCGAGCACCGGGTCTTCGCCGTGCCCCGCTCGGAGTTGACGGTGCTGGACACCTGGCACTCGGCCGGGCTGCGCGGCAGCGGCAGCACGTCCGTGGCCGCCGACGGGGTCCGCGTCCCGGACCACCGCACGCTCACGCTGGACGCGCTGCTCGTCCCGCAGCAGGACGCCGCCCGCTGCCACACCGTGCCGTACCCGATGGTCGCGGCCCTGGTGTTCGCCACGCCGCTGCTGGGCATCGCCCGGGCAGCCCTGCGCGAATGGACGGCCGGCGCCCGGCGCGCGGCCGACCCGCACCCGGCCGCGCACACCGTGCTGACGCACGCCTCGGCCAGGATCCACACGGCGGGGCTGCTGCTCGACGGCGCCGCCGCCCGGGCCGACCGGGGGAAGATCACCGCACTCGCGGTGGCCGAGAACCGTCGTGACGCGGCGACCGCCGCCGTGCTCTGCCGTGAGGCGGTGGACGCGCTGTTCCTCGCGGCCGGTGTCGGGGCGCAGGCCCCGGGCTCGGTCCTGCAACGCGCCTGGCGGGACGCGGCGGCGGTGGCGGTGCACCGCACCCTCGACCCGGACGCGGCGGCCCGGGGCTACGCGGAGGCGGTCCTCGGCGCCGGTGGCGGTGCGGCGTGAGCGGTACGGCGCCCGCCCCGATCGCCTTCTTCGACGTCGACGAGACACTGATCGCGGCCAAGGGGATGCTCGCGTTCTGGGACTTCTGGACGGCGGACCGCGCCCGTACGGACCCCGCGCACACGGACCCCGCCCGTACGGACCCCGCCCGTACGGACCCCGGCACCGCGGGGCCCGCCCCGACCGGGCCGGCGCGGCGACCCGGGGCGACGCCGCCCGGGGCACCGGACCTCCGGGCGGCGATGGCCGCGGGCGTGCCCCGCGAGGAGCTGAACCGGATGTACTACCGCCGGTTCGCCGGCGTGCCCGCCACCGCGCTGCGGTCGGCGGCACGCCGGTGGTACGAGGAGTACCGCAGGGGCGCCGCGGCCTTCGTCACGGCGAGCCTCGACGCGTTGGCCCGCCACCGGGACCTCGGGCACGAGGTGGTCCTGGTGTCCGGGTCGCTGCGCCCGCTGCTGGAGGCGGTGGCGGAGGACTTCGGCGCCGCCGCGGTGTGCTGCACCGAGCAGCTGGCGGCGGGGGGAGTGCTGACCGGGGAGGTGGACCGGCCGATGATCGGGCAGGCCAAGGCGGACGCGGTGGCGGCGCTGGTCCGGGCGCGGGGCGTCCGGCCGGCCGACTGTTTCGCGTACGGCGACCACGAGAGCGATCTCGCGATGCTCCGCACGGTCGGGCACCCGGTGGTGGTGAACGGCTCGGCGGAACTGCTGGCGGAGGCCGCGCGCGAGGGCTGGCCGGTGCTCGACGGGCGGCGCGGTCCGCGCCGCCCGCCGGGGCCGCGGGCGCGTCCGGCCGTCGCACACCGATCGGTTTCCGTCTGATGTGCGGACAGCCGGGCGGGCGTGCCCCCTGTCCTGAGAACATTCCTTTAGGAAGGTATGTTCTTGACCAGGAGGGCGCCCGCATGATCAAACAGGAGCGAGCACGGCGTACGCGGGAGAAGGTGCTGGACGCCGCCGCAGAGGAGTTCTCCGCCCAGGGGTACAGCAGGGCCACCCTCAACGCGGTGGCGCAGCGGACCGGCATGACGAAGGGGGCCCTGTACGGGCACTTCGCCTCCAAGCGGCTGCTGGCCGGGGCGCTGCTGCTGCAGTCCCGCAAGGTCTGGGAGGAGATGCGCCAGGCCCGGGACGTCCCGGGCGCCGCGGCCGGCGCGGTGCTGGAGTCGCTCGTCCTGGACCTGGCACACCGGCTGAAGGAGGACGTCAGGCTGCGGGCGGCGCTCCGGCTGGCGACCGACTGCCCGGCGCTGGCCCAGATGGTGCCGGACATCTTCGAGGACGTGCAGCGGGGCCTGGCGAACCTGATCCGTCGGGCCCAGGGGGAGGGGAGCATGGCGCCCCGGCCGCCCGAACTCGTCGCCCAGCTGCTCCTGGCCGTGATGCACGGCGCGCCGCACGTGTCGTTCGGGCCGCCGGGCGCCTGCGGTTCGGCCGGCGCCTACGAGGCGGCGTGGCGGTTACTGCTGGCGGCGCTCGCCGGCCCGGCCGCCGGGGCCCCGGTTCCGGAGGGCGGGACTCCGGCGGGGTGCAGCCTGTGCCCGGATCCACGGGTCGTATGAGGGTTCCGTTACGGAACCGTTGAAAATACCCTCGTGAAGGTATTTTTAGGGAGAATGTGGCTGCCCCGGACCTCCGGGGCAGCCCACCGCCCGGCGGCGGACAGACCGGTCGCGGGTCGCGAACCGAGACGATGTGACGGAGGGGTGTCATGAGTGTGCTGCACGAAAGGATCGGATCGTCCGCCCTGTACCAAACGGAATTCGGTCACGCCCCGGAGGATTCGGCGCGGGTCGCCGCCCGGCGCGCGGCGGGTCATGCCGAGCACGTCGACGACTTCGACATGCGGCACCTCCGGTATTTCCTCACGGTGGTCCGGGCGGGGACCGTTTCGGCGGCTGCCCAGGAACTCCGGATATCCCAGCCGAGCCTCAGCCAGCAGATCAAGAGACTGGAAAGCCGGGTCGGCGCCTCGCTCTTCATCAGGAGTTCACGCGGTGTCGAACTCACGGCGAGCGGGCGGGCATTCCTGCGGGAAATCCAGTCCATTCCCGGGCAGCTCCGCTCGGCGATCGCCGCGGCTGCCCCGACCCCCCGGGTCTGGCCGGTCGGGGTCTGCGGCGGGGTGCCGACCGAGGTCCTCGCCGAGGTGCAGAACGGACTGGCCGGTGAGCAGGCCGACGGGGCCGCCCGGGCGGGCGCAGAGCTGCGCATGCGGCACGTGGGTGCGGCCGACCAGCCGGAGCTGCTGCACCACGGCGAGCTGGCGTTCGGCATCGTCCGGCTTCCGGTCACCACACCCGGTCTGGTCGGCGCGGTGGTCTGGGACGAACCGCTCGGGGTGGTCATGCGCCCCGACCACCGGTTGGCCGCCCGACCCGGCCTGACCTGGGACGATCTCGCCACCCAGCGGTTGCTCTGGTACGACGAGGGGTGTGCGCCGGGCTACGCCGAGACGATCCCGGCCCAGCTCGCCGCACTCGGCTGGCGGGCCGAGCTGCACCCTGTCGACGACCAGCAGGCGCTCTTCGTGCACACCCTGCAGACCGCCTGCGACCTGGTGGCGCTGCGTCCGCGGCTCGCCGTGCAGGGCGAGACGCAACTCCACTGGCGCCCGCTGCCCACCAGTGCGGCGCCGCGTGAACGGCTGGCGGTCACCGCGCTGGCCGGCGGCCGGGCCGCCCGGGTGCTCGCCCAGGTCGCCGAGCGGCAGGGCTGGCCCTTCCTCGCCTGAGGAGTTCGCCTTCCGCCGGTCCGCTGCCGTCCCACCCCCACCTCCCACCGCTGTCGCCACCTCTGCCCCCACCCGTACGCCCGGCCCGGAGAATGTTTTCTCCGGGCCGGGCGATTTTTTGCCCCGGGGTCATGGAAGGTTCACTTCCGGTGCCCGGGCGACTCCTTGCGGTCCCCCTCGTAGGGTCGGCCCATAGGACCGGTCCTATGGCTTCCACGCATTTTCTGTCTTGGCCCTCGGAACGCCGTTCGAACTATGGTTTGAGTGCGAAAGCGGGCAGGCCGGAACCGGGAACGGAAAACCCCGGAGGCCGTGCCGGTGACCCGCCGCCCGAGGAATTCCGGGCAGGGCGCCGGACGGTATTCACCGGCCGATCCACCGGTCGATCCGTCGTCGTCCATGTCGTTCCCGACGACGTTCAGGCCGCCGTTCCGTCCGCCACACCGACATTCGAGCTGGGAGCCGGGGAAGTCGTGATCTCGACCAAGTTGACAGAATTGCTGGGAATCGACCATCCGATCGTCAGCGCACCGATGGGCGGCGTCTCCGGCGGCCGGCTGGCCGCCGCCGTCACCCGCGCCGGGGGGCTGGGGCTCGTCGGCGTCAGCTACGGCGACGCCGCGTTCATCGACGAGCACCTCCCGCAGGCCGCCGAGGGCGGCGGCGTCTGGGGCGCCGGCTGCGTGATGTTCACCTTCGACGAGCGCCCCGGCCTCTGGGACAAGGTGCTCGGCTACGCGCCGCCCGTCATCGCCCTCTCCTTCGGCGACGCCGAGCAGGTGGGCCGCTACGTCTCCTCCGCCGCCGCGAGCGGTGCCCGGGTCGTGGTGCAGGTGCACGACACCGAGCAGGCCGTCGTGGCGCTGCAGGCCGGCGCGTCGGTGCTGGTGGTCCAGGGCGCCGAGGCCGGCGGCCACCACAAGACCCGGGCCACCCTCCCGCTCGTCCCGGCCGTGCTGGACCTCGTCCGGGGCGCCGTCCCGGTGGTCGCGGCCGGCGGGTTCGCGGACGGCCGGGGCCTGGCCGCGGCGCTGGCGCTCGGCGCCGACGGCGTGATGATGGGGACCCGCTTCGCACTCACCGTCGAGTCGATCGCGACCGCCGGCTTCAAGACCTCGCTGACCGCCGCGGGCACCACCGACACCGTCAACACCCGGTCCTTCGACGTGCTCCGCGGCATCCCGTGGGACGAGGTCTACCAGGCGCGCTCGGTGAGCAACGCCTTCACCCGCGAGTGGACCGGCCGCGACGACGACCTCGCCGCCCGGCGCGCCGACGTCGAGCCCGGCTGGACCGCCGCCGTCGCCCGCGACGACGTCAGCCAGCGCGCCCTGTTCGCCGGCGAGGTCCTCGACCTGGTCAAGGACGTCCGGACCGCCGCCGCGATCGTCGAGGACACCGTCTCCGAGGCGGAGACCGTCCTGCGCGGCCTGGCGACGCGCATCGGCCGCTGACACCGGCTCCGCAACCGGCGCGGGCTCCGGCCGGCCCCTCCCCGCGTCCCTCCTCCCCGTGTTCGCCCTCTCACCGTCCGTCCTCCCACCGCACCGGAGAACACCGTGATCCACGTCCTCACCCTCACCTACCTGAAGCCCCGTGAGACCGTCACCGCCCACCTGCCGGAGCACAGGGCCTGGCTGCGCGAGCACGCCGACCGCGGTCGCATCCTGCTCAGCGGCCCCCGGCCGGACGGCGGCGCCGTCATCGTCACCGCCGACCTCGACGACGCCACCGTCACCGAGCTGATCGAGAGCGACCCCTGGCACACGCTCGGCATCGCCTCCTACGAGCGGACCCCGTTCACCGCGGGCTTCGCCAGCCCCGGCGTGGTCACCACCCCCGAGCCCGGCGACGGCGTGCTGCTCATCAACGTGGCCACCACCGAGTCCGCGCCCGCCACCGTGGCCGCCCTCGCCTCCGCCGTCGAGCACGTCGCCGCCACCGCCGAGGGCTTCCGCGGCTCCCGGCTGCTGACCAGCGTCGAGGGCGACGCGGTGGTGAACCTCGCCGCCTGGTCCGACGAGAAGAGCTTCGACGCGATCTTCGACGACCCCGAGTTCACCCGCCGCTACCAGCGGTTCGCGACCACCACGACGGGTGCCAAGTACCGCCTGTACCGGACCAGCCGGGTCATCACCCCCAACCGCTGACCCGGCGTCCCGGCCGGGAGGCACACCCCCGCGCATCGCCCGACACCCGCCCACACCCCTCACACCGCGTAGGAGAACCATGTCAGGCACGTCCACCCCGGCCCCCGCGTACGACCTGATCGTCGTCGGCTTCGGCGCCGCCGGCCTCTCGGCCGCGCTGTCCTTCGCCGAGGCCACCGACGGCCGCGACCGGCCGGCCAGGATCGCGATCCTGGAGCGCTCCGGCAAGGAGGACCGCGGCGGCGCCACCCGCTGGACGGGCGCCTTCCTGCGGATCGACCAGCAGCGCCGGCTCGACACCGACTGGGCCGAGCACGTCCACCGGGTCTCCGGCGGCCTGGCCGACCTCGACTACTGCCGCACCGTCGAGCGCGACACCCCCGGCACCCTCGCGTTCGTCGAGAAGCACGGCGTCGAGATCGCCTTCCAGGACTTCCCGCTGCCGCACACCTTCGCCGCCGGCGTCCCGTCCATGGTCCCGCCGGCCAGCCCGCGAGGTGGCGGCGCCGCCATCGTCGAACACCTCGGCGCCGCCCTGGAGGCGGACCCCCGGGTCGACATCCGCTACCTGACCGAGGCCCTGCGCCTCTCCACCGACGAGGACGGCGCCGTCGACGGCGTCGTCGTCCGCGGCCCCGACGGCCTCACCCGCACGCTGGCCGGCCGCGCGGTCGTGCTCGCCTGCGGCGGCTTCGAGGGCAACCCCGAGATGCTCACCCGGTACGTCGGGCAGAACGCCTGCGACCTCCCGCTGATCGCCCCCGGCATCGCCGCCAACCGCGGCGACGCGCTGCGGATGGCGCTGGAGCTCGGCGCCGACACCGCCGGCCAGTTCGACGGCATCCACGCCGAGCCGGTCGACACCCGCACCGACAAGGCCGACGCGGTCCTCTACGGCTTCGCCGCCGGAATCTTCGTCAACGGGCGCCTGGAGCGGTTCTTCGACGAGGGCCGCGACACCTGGGACAACACCTTCGAGCACGTCGGCTACGAGATCTGGAAGAACCAGGACCAGGAGGCGTACTGGATCGCCGACGCCAAGACCCTGGCCATCCCCGGCATCTCCGGTTCGCTGCTCACCGACGTGCCCCCGGAGCAGGCCGACACCCTGGCCGGGCTCGCCGCCAAGCTCGGCATCGACGCCGAGGGCCTGGAGAAGACCGTCGCCGGGTTCAACGCGGCCGTCTCCCCGGGCGAGTTCGACCCCACCCGGCTGGACGGCAAGCACACCGTCGGCCTCACCCCGGCCAAGTCCAACTGGGCCACGCCGCTGGACACCGCGCCGTTCATCGGCATCCCGGTGACCGCCGCGATCTGCTTCACCTACGGCGGCGTCCGCACCGACCTCGACGGCCGGGTCGTCACCCCGTCCGGCACCGCCATCCCCGGCCTGTACGCGGCGGGCGAGGCCACCGGCCTCTTCTACCACGCCTACCCGCCGGCCACCTCGGTGCTGCGCTCGTTGGTCTTCGGCCGCCGTGCCGCGCACCACGTGGCCGCCGGCCAGTCCGCCTGACGCGCACCCGACGTGTCCGCCGGACCCTTCCCGATCCAACCCGCACGTCCGCTTTCTGGAGGAGCCATGAGGATCACCAACATCGACGTCACTCTCCGGGACGGGGGGTACCGCACGGGATTCCACTTCCCGCTCTCCTACGCCCTGGAGCACGCCCGGCTGAGCGTCGAGGCCGGCTTCGACTGGGTCGAGATCGCCTACCGCAAGGGCTCGTTCGCCCCGATCCCCGACCTGGGCCTCACCGGCATCGGCGGCGACGACTTCATCGCCGCCACCGCCCGCGAGATCGGCCCCCACCGGGTCGCGATGATCCTGCACCCGAAGAACATCACCCGCGAGGACCTGCCCGCCATGTACGCGGCCGGTGCCCGTCTCGTCCGCATCATCCTGCCCGCCAAGGGCTACGAACCCGGCCTGGAGTACATCCGCCAGGCCCGCGACCTCGGCTTCACCGTCGGCGTCAACTTCGCCCGGATCAGCCAGTGGCCGGCCCGCGAGGTGGTCGAGGTGGCGACCGCCGCCACCGACGCCGGCGCCGAGGTCGTCTACCTGGCCGACTCCAACGGCAGCCTCTCCCCGCTGGACACCACCGACCTGACCACCCTGACCCGCTCGGTCACCGGCGGCGCGGTCGGCCTGCACGCCCACAACAACCTCGGCCTCGCGCTGGCCAACGCCATCAGCGCCGTCGCGGCCGGTGCGACCTGGATGGACTCCTCGATCCAGGGCATGGGCAAGGGCCCCGGCAACCTCATCGCCGAGCAGTGGCTGGCGCACCTCGACCGCACCGACCCGGAGAAGGCCGGCCACATCGACCTCGCCCCCGTCCTGCGGCTGGCCGAACTGCTGCTGGCCACCGTCCCCGAGGGCCGGCCGTCCCTGCCGCTGCCCGACCTCGTGCTCGGCCGCTACGACCTCTCGGTCGAGCACCGCAAGGAACTGCTCGGCGAGCACGGCGAGGCCATCGCCACCGCGCGCACCCTCGCCGGCGTCCGGTGACCACCCGGTGACCACCCACGCCGGACCGGTCGTGGGGGGGGGGGCGGGGGGGCTCCGCGGCGCCCGCCGCGCGGGGGCCCGCGGGGGTATTACGCCCCCCGCCCCCCCGCCGCCACGGCGCACGCCCTGGTCCTCGCCCCGGTGACCCCGGGCTGGGACGGCGGCGCCTTCTTCACCCCGGTCGTCCGCACCCTGGTCGGGGCCGGACTGCGGGTCACCGTCGCCGACACCCTCGCCCTCTGGGACGAGGAGGTGACCAGCCTGGCCGGTCTGGCCGCACGCTGGCGCGAGGTGCTGCCGACCTTCGGGCCCGTCGACGTGCTCTGCGGCAACGCCCTGGGCGGCGCCGTCGCCCAGGCGCTGCTCCCCGACATCGACCCCGCCACCGCCGCGCTGTTGGTCTCCGGACCCGCGCGCAGCGACACCGCCCTCGCCGAGCGGCTCGGCGCGATCGCGGACCTGGCCGCCGCCGGCCGGCCCGCCGCCGCCCTCGACCTGCTGTCCCGCCGGATCCTGCCGCAGGGCCGGACACCGGACACCGGGGGCGTCCCGGCGCCGGCCACGGAGCCGGACCCCAGGACGGCTCCCGCGACGGAGACCGACGCGAACCCCGCGACGGACACCGAGGCCGGGCGGCGGCTCGCCGGCGGCCTGCGGCTGCTCCGCGACATCGACCTCACCGACGCCGTCCGCGCCCACCCCGGCCCGCTGCTCCAGATCGTCGGCGGCCGGTCCCAGCTCGTCACCCGGCGGCACACCGCCGCCGCTTCCCACCACGTGGTGCACGTCGTCCCCCGAGCCGGCATGCGCCCCCACTTCGACCAGCCCGCAGAGGTCTCCGCACGCGTCGAGGCACTCCTGCGCGAGAAAGGACTCCGGTAATGCCTGCCGCACCCGCCGCACCCGCCACCAGGAGCATCGCCGTCCTGCCCGGCGACGGCATCGGACCGGAGGTCGTCGAAGCGGCCCTCGCCGCCGTCGAACGCCTGGGCCTCCCGCTCGACCTGCGCTTCGGCGACATCGGCTGGGAGTGCTGGCGACAGGAGGGCGACCCGGTGCCCGCGCGCACCTGGAAGCTCCTGGAGGAGACCGACACCTGCCTGCTCGGCGCCATCACCAGCAAGCCGCTGCGCGAGACCGAGGCCGAACTCGTCCCCGAACTGCGCGGCACCGGCCTCGGCTACGTCTCGCCCGTCGTCCAGCTCCGCCAGCGCCTCGGCCTCTACGCCAACATCCGGCCCGTCACCGACCTCGACCACGGCCGCTTCGACTTCACCGTCATCCGGGAGAACACCGAGGGCCTCTACGCCGGGCTCGACCTGCACGGCCTCGACGGGGCGCTCTGGGACGCGGTGCGCCACCACCCGAACGCCGCCGCCTCCGGCCCCGAGCACACCAGCGTCACCCTGCGCCTCCAGACCCGGTTCGGCATCGACCGGCTGCTGCGCTTCGGCCTCGAACACGCCCGGGCCCGCGGCAAGCGCCTGCTCACCCTCGTCGACAAGCCGATGGTCCTCCGCAACAGCAGCAACCACCTGCGCGAACGGCTCGAACTGATCGCGGGCGAGTACCCCGGGATCGAGACCGAGATCCTCAACGTGGACGCCGTCGCGCTCTGGATGGTCCGCCGGCCGGAGCGGTTCGGCGTGCTCGTCGCCGAGAACATGTTCGGCGACATCCTCTCCGACCTCGGCGCCGGGGTCATGGGCGGCCTCGGCCTCGCCCCCAGCGGCAACATCGGCGACCAGGGCAGCTACTTCGAGCCCGTGCACGGCTCCGCCCCCGCGATGGCGGGCCGCGGCCGGGCGAACCCGATGGCGATGCTGCTGACCGTCGCCCAGATGCTCGACCACCTCGGGCTGACGGTGCCCGGCGAGGAACTGCGCGCCGCCGTGCGCGGCGTCGCCCGCGCCCGGACCACCGTCACCTACGACCTCGGCGGGACGGCGGGCACCCGCGAGGTGGCCGAGGCCGTGGCCGGAGCCCTGGACGCCGCGGCCTCCCGGCCCGCCGCCGGGGCCTCCGCCGGGGCCGCTGTACGGCGGCCGGGCGCCGGTGATCCACCGGCGGAGACCGACGAGGTCGTCGACCGGCTGGCCCGCCTCGACACCGCCTCGGTCTCCGACGCGCTGGACAGCCTCGGCCTCCCGGGCGTCCTCGCCGGTCTGGCCGCCCGCGTCCCCGGGGCCCGCACCGCCGGACGCGCCTACACCGTCACCTACCGGCCCGTCGACGACACCCGGGGCGGCTTCCGCAACGCGGCCAACTACCTCGACGAGGTACCCGCCGGCTCCTTCGTCGTCGTCGACAACGGCGGCAGCACCGCCTGCACCAACTGGGGCTCGCTGCTCACCGCACTCGCCCGGAGCCGGGGCGCGCGCGGCACCGCCGTGTACGGGTCGGCCCGCGACGTCGCCGAGATCCGGGCCGCCGGGTACCCGCTGTTCAGCACCGGCGTCACCATGGTCAGCGGCAAGAACCGCGTCGAACTCGACGCCACCGGACGGGACGTCACCATCGGCGAGGTCACCGTCCGCCCGGGTGACGTGATCGTCGCCGACGACAACGGAGTCCTCGTCGTGCCCGCCGGACAGGCCGTCGAGGTGGCCGACCGGGCCGAACGCGTCGAAGCCACTGAGGCCGCCATCGCCGAGGCGGTGGCCGGCGGGCTGCGCCTCGACGAGGCCCGCCGGACGTTCGGCTACGCCGAGCCGTGGGAGGGGCCGGCGCGCAGGACCGGCGATGCCTGACGGCCCCCGGCCCCCGGCGGTCCGGTCGGCGGCCGGGCCGGCACTCCGGTCGGCCGGGCCGGTGATCGGGCCGGCCGGGCCGCCGCCCTCCGAGGGGGCCGCGGCGGGGGAGCGGTCCCGGACCGGGGAGCGTCCCCCGGCCGACCGGCAGGTGGTGGACGTCCACTACCACGCCGGACCGGACCTCTACCGGCGCCGGCTGACCGCCGCCGGCGCCGGGCGGGCCTACGCCGGGATCGACGGCTGGGTCGCCGTCAAGAGCCACCTCGGCTCCACCGCCGCGTCCGCCTGGGAGGCCCGCCAGGAGGGACTTCCGGTCTCCGGCGCCGTCGTCCTCAACGAGCTCGCCGGCGGCGTCCGGACCAGGGTCGTCGAGCAGGCCGTCTACGCCCACGGCCCCGACAGCCCCGCCCGGCTGCTCGTCCACCTGCCCACCCACATCGGCCCCGCCCACCCGTCCCCCCTCCACCGCGCCCCCTTCCACCCGCTTCTCGACCTCGAACGGTGGCGCGGCCCACGGATCCTCGACGGCACCGGCCGGCTCGCCCGGCCGGTGCGCGAGGTGCTCCGCGCCGCCCGGGACCTTCCGGTCGTCCTGGCCACCGGTCACTGCGACCGGGAGGAGACCCTCCGGGTGGCCGACGAGGCCGCCCGGCTCGACGTGCCCCGGCTGCTGCTGACCCACGCCACCCACCCGATGTCCGGCCTCACCCCCGCCGACCTCGCCGGCCTGGCCGACCTGCCCGGCCTCTACGTCGAACTCACCGCCCTGATGCTGCTGCTGGGCCACCGGAGCCCGGGCCACCTGGCCGAACTGGTCCGCGCCCACCCCCGGATCGTCTTCAGCTCCGACCTGGGCCAGCCCGACCAGCCGGACCCCGCCGGCTGGCTGGTCCGCAACGCGGAGTGGTTCCGCGCCGCCGGCCTCACCGGAACGCAGGTCCGCGCCGTCACCCGGCTGAACCCGGCCGCGCTGTTGGCGCCCTGAACCCCGGGCCCCAACCCGCCCCCGCCCGTTGCCCTGTCGATGGGCCTGTCTGCCTGCCTGCCTGTCTGTCGGACGGCCCGCCTGCCCGTCGGCCCTGGGCCGACCCGAAACCGCTCCACCAGGGAGAACCCATGAACGCCCCGATCGCGAACGCGGCCCTGCGCGCCGACATCCGGCGCCTGGGCGACCTCCTGGGCGAGACACTGGTCCGCCAGGAGGGCGCTCACCTGCTCGGTCTGGTCGAACAGGTCCGCCTGCTCAGCCGCACCGACGGTGAGGCCACCGCCGAACTCCTCGCCGGCGTCGACCTGGAGACCGCAGTCGAGCTGGTCCGTGCCTTCTCCACCTACTTCCACCTCGCCAACGTCACCGAACAGGTCCACCGGGGGCGCGAGTTGAGAGCGGCCCGGGAGCGCAGGGAGTCCCCGCTCGGCCGCGTCGTCCGGGAGGCGGCGGAACGCTCGCCGGAACTCCTCGCCGACGCCGTCGCCCGCCTCAACGTCCGCCCCGTCTTCACCGCCCACCCCACCGAGGCCGCGCGCCGCAGCGTCCTGCACAAGCTCCGCCGGATCGCCGCCCTGCTCGACACCGCCGGCACCCCGTCCCACGAGGCCGACCGCCGCCGCCTCGACACCCGGCTCGCGGAGCACATCGACCTCGTCTGGCAGACCGACGAACTGCGCGTCGCCCGCCCCGAACCCGCCGACGAGGCCCGCAACGCGGTCTACTACCTCGACGAACTCCACGCCGGCGCCGTCGGCGACCTCCTGGAGGACCTCGCCGCCGACCTCGACCAGGCCGGTGTCCGCCTGCCCGACGACACCCGCCCGCTCACCTTCGGCACCTGGATCGGCGGCGACCGGGACGGCAACCCCAACGTCACCCCCGACGTCACCTGGGAGGTCCTCCTCCTCCAGCACGAGCACGGCATCGACGCCGCCCTCCGGACCGTCGACGAACTGCGCGGCCTGCTCTCCCACTCCGTCCGGCACACCGGCGTCACCGAGGAACTCCTCGCCTCGCTCCGCACCGACCTGGCCGACCTCCCCGAACTCAGCCCCCGCTACCGGCGCCTCAACGCCGAGGAGCCCTACCGCCTCAAGGCCACCTGCGTCCGCCAGAAGCTGGAGAACACCAAGCGGCGCCTCGCCGAGGGCACCCCGCACACCGAGGGCCGCGACTACCTCGGCACCGCGGGCCTCCTCGCCGACCTCCGCCTCGTCCAGGACTCGCTGCGCGAACACCGCGGCGGCCTGCTCGCCGACGGCCGGCTCGCCCGCACCGTCCGCACCCTCGCCGCGTTCGGCCTCCAGCTCGCCACCATGGACGTCCGCGAGCACGCCGACGCCCACCACCACGCCGTCGGCCTCCTCGTCGACCGCCTCGACGAGGAGTCGTGGCGCTACGCGGACATGCCCCGCGACTACCGGCAGCGCCTGCTCGCCAAGGAGCTGACCTCCCGCCGGCTGCTGGGCCCGGCTCCCCTCGACCCGGCCGCCGCCCGCACCCTGGACGTCTTCCACACCGTCCGGCGTGCCCTGGACACCTTCGGCCCCGAGGTCGTCGAGTCCTACGTCGTCTCGATGTGCCGCGGCGCCGACGACGTCCTCGCGGCCACCGTGCTCGCCCGCGAGGCCGGCCTGATCGACCTGCACGCCGGGACCGCCCGGATCGGCCTGGTACCGCTGCTGGAGACCACCGACGAACTGCGGGCCGCCGGTCACATCCTGGAGGACCTGCTCGCCGACCCCTCCTACCGCCGGCTGGTCACCCTGCGCGGCGACGTCCAGGAGGTCATGCTCGGCTACTCCGACTCCTCCAAGTTCGGCGGCATCACCACCTCCCAGTGGGAGATCCACCGCGCCCAACGGCGGCTGCGCGACGTCGCGCATCGGTACGGCGTCCGGCTGCGCCTCTTCCACGGCCGCGGGGGCACCGTCGGCCGCGGCGGCGGCCCCTCGCACGACGCGATCCTCGCGCAGCCGTGGGGCACCCTGGAGGGCGAGATCAAGGTCACCGAGCAGGGCGAGGTGATCTCCGACAAGTACCTGCTGCCCTCGCTGGCCCGCGAGAACCTCGAACTCGCCGTCGCCGCAAGCCTCCAGGCCACCGCCCTGCACACCGCGCCCCGGCAGTCCGCCGAACAGCTGGCCCGCTGGGACGCCGCCATGGAGGTCGTCTCCGCCGCCGCCCACACCGCCTACCGCCGGTTCGTCGACCACCCCGACCTGCCCGCCTACTTCTTCGCGGCCACCCCGGTCGACCAGCTCGCCGAACTCCACCTGGGCTCCCGTCCGTCCCGCCGCCCCGACTCGGGCGCCGGCCTGGACGGCCTGCGCGCCATCCCGTGGGTGTTCGGCTGGACCCAGTCCCGCCAGATCGTCCCCGGCTGGTACGGCGTCGGCGCCGGCCTCGCCGCCGCCCGCGAGGCCGGTCTCGGCGACGTGCTCGACGAGATGTACGGCCAGTGGCACTTCTTCCGCAACTTCCTGTCCAACGTGGAGATGACGCTCGCCAAGACCGACCTGCGGATCGCCCGCCACTACGTCGACACGCTCGTCCCGGCCGAGCTGCACCACGTCTTCGACACCATCCGCACGGAGCACGACCGCACCGTCACCGAAGCGCTCCGGGTCACCGGCGCGTGCGAACTCCTCGACCAGCAGCCCGGGCTCAAGCAGACCCTGGCCCTGCGGGACGCCTACCTCGACCCGATCTCCTACCTCCAGGTCGCCCTGCTCCGACGCCGCCGCGCCGCGGTCGCCGCCTCCACCGGGGCGGACCCGCTCCTCGCCCGCGCCCTGCTCCTCACCGTCAACGGCATCGCCGCCGGACTTCGCAACACCGGCTGACCCCACGGGAGTTCCCCACCATGACCGCCAACACCCCACACCCCGGGGGGCCTTCCCGCCGGACCCTGCTGCGGACCGCCCTCGGCACCACGGCGGTCGCCGCGGCCACCGCCACGGCCCTGTCCGCAGGTGCGCCCCGTGCCGAGGCCGCCCGCCCGCGTCCGCGTCCGTCACGGCTCGGCGCGCTCAACGAGCAGTCCGCGGTCCGCTCGTTCACCCTCGGCGACACCCGGATCACCTACGTCGTCGACGGCGCCATGGAGCTGGACCCGGCCGGCTTCCTCCCCGCCGTCCCGCCCGCGTACTGGCGGGACCACCCCGAGGCCCTGACCCCGGGCACCGGACGGATCGCGGCCTCGGCGGGCGGCGTCCTCGTCGAACGGGGCCGGCGGCGCCTGCTGATCGACGCCGGCCTCGGCGCCAACGTCCTGTCGCCGGCCCTCGGCCGCTCCCGCGGCGGCGCCCTGCTGGACACCCTGCGCGCCCTGCGGGTGGCGCCCGAGTCCGTCGACACGGTGGCCTTCACCCACCTGCACACCGACCACACCGGTCTCGGCTTCCGCCCCGGCGGCCGGGACCACGCGCTGCGCAGGGCCTTCCCGAACGCCGACTACCGGGTGGCCGGCGCCGAGTGGGGGCCGTTCTGGCGGGGCGAGATCACGGTCGGCGCCCCCTCCTGGGACACCTTCATGGTGCCGATGTCGCGCGTCCTGCGGCCGTTCGACGACGGCGCCGAGATCTGGCCCGGCGTCACCGCGCTGATCACCCCCGGCCACAGCCCCGGCCACACCTCGTACGTCGTCACCGCCTCGGCCGGCCGGCGTCTGGTGGTCTTCGGCGACGCCTTCCACACCCCGGCCCAGATCAGCCACCCCGAGTGGCCCTCCGGCCCCGACACCGACACCGCCGCCGTGCTGCGCGCCCGCCGGACCCTGCTCGACCGGCTTCGTGCCCCGGGCAGCTACGGCTTCGCCTTCCACTTCGGCGACCAGCCCTTCGGCCGGGTCCTGCCCGACCGCACCGGCACGCTCCGCTGGCACCCCGTTCCGACCCGCCCCCGCCTTCCCGCGCCCCTGCGGCTCCCCTGAAACGCCGGCCGGCCGCGGTGACGCGGTGATCCCGGACCACCGCGTCACCGTGCGGCGGACCGGCCGTGTCCGACGAAGCGAAAGTGCGAAGCGAAAGTGCTGGTCACAGCCGCCGACGAGCGGCCGTGACCAGCACTTTCCCAAGCGAACTACTCCAGCGGGAGTTCTCCGTCGGGCCCCGCTCACCAGGTCACGGGCAGTGACCGCATCCCGTAGATGAACGACTCGGTACGGAACTCGCGCTCGCCGGCCGGCCGCAGCCCCGGCAGTCGGCGGAACAGCGTCTCCAGGGCGATCTGGAGTTCGGCGCGGGCCAGCGGCTGGCCCAGGCACTGGTGCACGCCGAAGCCGAACGCCAGCTGCCGCCGGGCGTCCCGGTAGAGGTCCAGCTCGTCCGTCGCCCGATGGCCGGCGCCGCCGAACACCGCCTCGTCCCGGTTGGCGGTGGAGAGCATCGCCATCACGCCCTCCCCGGCCCGGACGGTGACGCCGCCCAGCTCCACGTCCTCCAGAGCCACCCGGGGAAGGCCGGTGTGCACGATGGTCAGCAGCCGCAACAGCTCCTCCACCGCGCCCGGCAGGGTGGCCGGGTCGGCCAGGCCGGGGATCTGCTCGGGGTGCTCCAGCAGCAGCGCGGTCGACAGCGAGATCATGTTCGCGGTCGTCTCGTGCCCCGCGACCAGCAGCAGCACGCCCATGGCGGCCGCGTCGTCCGGGGTCAGGTCGTCCCGCGCCGCGAGCCGGCTGAGGACGTCGTCCTCCGGCTGTGTCCGCTTGCGGGCCGTCAGGTCGCGCAGGTAGCCCAGGACCCCCTCCTGGGCCTCCCGGAGCTGCTCCACGGTGCTCTCCCGGTTGAGCATCGTGCGGCTCAGGCTCTGGAAGCGGTCGTGGTCCTCGTACGGCACGCCGAGCAGCAGGCAGATCACCAGCGAGGGCACCGGCAGCGCGAAGTCGGTGACCAGGTCGGCCGTGGTCCGGCCCGCGGTCATCCGGTCCAGTGCCTCGTCCACGATCCGCTGGATCTCCGGGCGCAGCGCCTCCACCCGCTTCACCAGGAATTCCCCGGTGACCATGCGGCGCTGGCGGGCGTGCTCGGGGTCGTCGAGCCGCAGGAAGTCCGGATTGTCGGTGATCAGCTCCTCGCGGGCGCCGGCGACCAGCAGCGGGAAGGCCGGGTGGCGTATGTCGGCACTGAACCGGCGGTCGGACAGCACGGTGCGGACCTCGGCGAAGCCGGTGACCATCCAGCAGAGGTCGCCGTCGGGCAGCTTGGCCCTGGTCACCGGCCCGGTGGCGGCGGCCTCGGAGTACGGGGGCGGCGGGTCGAACGGGCAGCCGCCGGAGTGCCGGGCCGGCAGCGGGAGGACGGGGGTGGTGGGTGCGGTGGTCAAGACGGGGATCTCCTCACGTCGCGGGTGTTCTCGTGGGGTTCGGGGCCCGGGAAGGTTCCCGGCGGCCGGTGGGGCCGGCGGCGGGGGTCCGTCAGGCCCCGGTCCGCGCGGGCTCGTCCCCGGTGACGGTGATCGCCCGGCCCGGGCAGAGCTCGGAGGCGAGTCTGACGTCGTCGAACTGCTCCGGCAGCACGACGGTCTGACGGAGGATCACAAGACTGTCCCGGTCGTCCTGGTCGAAGACCGCGGGGGCGTTCGTCACGCACATGCCGGAGCTGCAGCAACGGTCCCGGTCGACGCTCACCTGCATGTCAGGCACCTTTCGCCAGGGCGGCGCCGACTGTCGGGCCGCCGCCTCTCGTTGTCACGGTCAACCTGGCCATCGCTGGTCCGTTCACGGAGGGGTGCGGTGGCCGGATCGAGAAGATTCCCTCTGTCCACGTCCAGGGTCCTGGACGTCATGTCCGCAGATGTCATTGTTCCGGGTGCCTCGATTTCCTCGCATGTCGAGTCGACGGGCGCGAAGCGCGTCCGGGGGACTTCGGATTCAGCGGTGGTTTTACAAGGTGCCTTCCGTACAGGCAGGGGAGCCGTACGGACGGGCCGCAGCCGGGGTTCGCGGGTCCGCCCGCGTTGCCGGCCCGGGGCACGGCATCGGCGATCTGGACGGCAGGCGGCCGAGCGGTTCAACCGCCGGGGTGGGGCGGAATCGGGTGCGTTCGATGGTTTCTCTCACGCGTGTCGGTCGTCGGGCCCCCGATTGCGGATGGTCACAACTCCCGTGCTCATGACGGTCTGCGGGTGGTCTGGTGTGCTGCGGTGTGACCTTATCACCAGATGTTCCGAGTCAAATCGACTGACAGCGAGGGTTTCTGAGTTCGATTCGGGTGCAACTCGCAGTAGCCTTGCCCGAATAGGTAGTCCGACCTCTGTGACCCGTCGCAGGTGGGAGGTGTACGCAGGGGAGGGCTTGCACCTGTGGGCAGCCGTCGGTCCGTTCGGGTAGTGCACCTGCGGGCAGCGGGCCTGCCCGCAGGTGCAGCGAATGGGGAACCGTCAACCGTTTTCCCGGGACCGGCCGCCAATGTGCTGTCTCTCCCAAGCCCGCGGTTGTTCCACGGGTTTGTCCGATCTCGTCGGCGTGCGCGCCGGATTCGTTATCGCTATCGACGACGGGAATATCCGCTGGGATACCTCTGACCGGCGTCACCGGGACGGTGGGCCGCGAGGTGGCTCGGCTGCGCCGGCTTTCGGCGGGCCGGGGCGCCGGCGGCGTGCCGTGAACGGCGAGGCGCCGGGGCCGCCTCCGAGGAGGTCTACGGGCCCGGTACCCGGCCGTCGGAGCCGGCGGAGGCGGGCGGACGGGCTGCCAGCCGGTACCAGGCACCCGGGGTGACGGCCTGCCCCGGTCGGTCCGGGGTGAGATGGGCCAGGGCCCAGGAGACCAGCGGGTCCGTGGTGTCGGCGGTGGCGTCGGCCCAGCGGGTGGGGAGGACGCGGACGCCGGGGCGGTGGATGGCGCGGTAGGTCGGCAGGTTCGCGGTGAGGTGCAGCGGGCGGGCGGCGAGCAGCACGCACCCGCCGGGGCGGACGGCGGCGAGCGCCTGGAGGATCCCGGCCCCGGTGCCGGTCGTCTCGACGACCACGGCAGGTACCTCCGGGCCGGCGGGAACGGCGTCGGGGAGCGCCAGCCGGACCAGCCCGGCCAGCGCGCCGTCTCCCGGCACCAGCACCGTGGACCTGCCGCCGGCGGCCCGGGCGGCGTCGGCGACGGCCCGCGCGGTGGCCGCCCAGGCGCGTGCGGCGCGCGTCTCGGCGTCCGGTCCGGGGTAGCCGACGGCCCAGGTCTCGTCGGCGGCGGTGCCTTCGGCGAACCACACCGTGTCGGGGCCGACGCCGTCGGGCGGCGGGTAGTCGCCGTCGGGGGAGCGCAGGACGCGCCGCGGGCCGATCACGGCGTACCGCCCGCGAGCAGGCGCGCGGGGTCGACGGCTCGGCCGAGCCACGCCGCGGCGTAGCCGGCCTCCACCACGGCCTGGGTCCGCAGCCCGTCGCTGAGGCTGACGTCGACGGGCGTGCCGTCCCGTACGGCGAGGGCGAAGCGGGTGAACGCGGTGGTCCGCAGGTCGATCGCGGTGGGCGCCGGGCGGCCGGCGGGCGGGGCGGCGCCGAGCGGGGCGCGGTGGGTCAGTCGGAAGTCGGGTGTCAGTGCCACCTCGCCCTTCTCGCCCCACACGCTGGTGCGCATGCCGGTGCCGCCGACCACGCTGGCGCTGCCGATCAGGGTGGCGACGATCGGGCCGAACCTCAGGACGAGGGTGACCGCGTCCTCGATGCCTTCGGCGTCGGCCGTCGCGGAGGGCGCCGTCTCGGCGTAGACGCGGTCCACCTCGCGCCCGAGCAGGGCGCGGACGGTGTCGACCTGGTGGATCAGGTTCATGATGAGGAAGCCACCGCCGGCCCGGTCGCGGTCGAGCCGCCAGTTGGACGGGGCGCGGCCGCTGAGGCCGCCCTGGAAGTAGCCGGCCGGCTTGTCCGTGAAGTAGGTGGCCGTGACGCCCAGCGGTTCGCCGATCTCCCCGGCCGCGATGGCCGCCCGGGCCTGCCCGAATCGCGGGTCGGTCCGGGTCGGGAAGAGTACTCCGGTGCGCAACGGGCCTGCACTGTCGGCGAGTTCGGCCATGCGGCGGGCGGTGGCGAGGTCCTGGGCGACGGGCTTCTCCAGCAGTACGTGCTTGCCCGCGGCCAGGGCGGCGGAGAACAGCTGCTCGTGCGTGTCGTGCGGGGTGGCGACGATCACGGCGTCCACGTCGTCGCGGGCCAGCAGGGCCACGACGTCCGGTGTGTGCTGCCCGCCGAAGCGCGCCGCGGTCTCCTCGGCCAGTTCGGCGAAGGGGTCGTGGCAGGCGGTCAGCTCGGCCTCGTCCGCGGCGGCGAGGGCCTTGGCGTCCTCGATGCCGATGTCACCACAGCCGATGAGCCCGTAGCGCAGCGGGCGCGCGGACGCGGCCCGGCGGCCGGTGGCCGGGCGGGGCGCGTCCCATCGCAGGGCCGCGCTGATGAACGCGCGGTCGGTGGCGAGCCGGCGGTAGACCTGAGGTGCCCGGTGGGCCGGGTAGTCGGAGAGCACGTCGCGGATGGTGAACCGGCGCTGTTCGAGGAGGTCGAAGAAGACGTCGCTCAGCCGGTCCTCCTCGGCCTCGGTGAGGCCGCCGACGTGGGCGCCGCGCAGGTCGATCCCGCGGTCGTGGAGTTGCTGCAGGGGGACGTCGGCGCGTTCGGTGCGGGGCGAGCCGAGCAGGACGACCCGGCCGCCGGGTGCGGCGGCGCCGATGGCGACGGCCAGGCCCGTGCCGCTGTCGGTGACGTCCAGCACCAGCGGGGTGCCGTCGTCGTCGGGCCCGCCCGGCTCGTGCCGGACGCTGGTGGGTTCGGCCCGGAGGGTCCATGCCTTGGCGGTCGTGGCGGCGACCGCCCGCACCCGGGAGGCGCCGCGCGCCGCGGCCAGGCGGCGGGTGATGACGCCGAGCAGACCGCCACCGACGACGGTGACCGGCTCGCCCGGGCGCTGCCCACCGGTCTCCAGACCGTGCAGGGCGGTGAGGGCGAGTTGCCAGACGGCGGCGTCGGCCGGCGGGACGCGGTCGGGGATCGGGCGCACGTGGCGTTCGGGGACGACGGCGACCTCCGCGTGCCGGGCCCGGCGGACCGCGACCCGGGTGCCGGGGGGAAGGGCGGATCCGCTGCGCACGGTTCCGGCGGCCTGGTAGCCGGGGTGCTCGGGGTACCGGGCACCGGCGTTCGGGAGGTCCAGCAGGATCGCGCGCTCGGTGCCCGGGCTGATCACGCTCACGCTCAGGTCCACGACGACCTGTCCCGGGCCGCCCGGCGGCTCGTCCCGCTCGATGACCTCGCACTGTCCGGGTCCGGTCAGGACCACCGCTCGCATGCGTGCCTCCTGGGGGTTCGGTTGCGCCCATGGTCGCGGAATTCGGAATCCGCGACCAGAGTTCGGACGGTCACCGAATGGGTTCTCCGGAACGATGACCGAAAAATGGTGTCCGAATGAGGCGTCCCGGTGGCGGGGTTGACCGGGATTCGGTTCGCGGGCATCGTGAGGCGGGTGATGACTTGGGCATTGCGAAGGCTGAATTTCGATCCGCGAACGATCGCATTCGTCGAACACGATCGCGCCCGCCTGTCCGCCCGGCTGCGGCTGCGGCGCGCCGCTCTGGGCGGCAGGCTCCCGGAATCCCGGCGACTCCATTTGGGCTGCGGCGGACGGCGTGTTCCGGGGTGGCTCAACTGCGACGTCTCCGGGTCGGAGCTCGACGTGGACCTGGCTGCCGGCCGGCTGCCGTTTCCCGACGGTTCGGTCGAGGTGGTGGTGATGCAGCACGTGGTCGAGCACCTGGAGCTGCACGGGCAACTGATCCCGCTGCTGCGGGAGCTGCGCCGGGTGTGCACCCCGGACGCGGTGCTGTGGCTGTCCTGCCCCGACCTGGCCAAGGTCTGCGCCGGCTACACGGCCGACCGGGGACGGGCGTTGAGGGACGACCGGTGCAGCCGCTACCCGGACTACTCGCTGGGCGGTGCCCCGGTGCAGCAGTTCGTCAACGACCTCTTCCAGGCGCGCGGCCGGCACCGCAACCTCTTCGACGCCGAGCTGCTCGCCTGGGCGCTCGACCAGGCCGGGTTCGACCTGGTCGAGCAGGTGAAGGAGGCGGAACTGCTCGCCGCGCACCCGGAGTTCCCGCCCCGGTACGACGACGAGCAGTCGCTCTACGTCACGGCGCGAAGGTCGCGGTAGTAGCGCCACAGGTCGTAGAGCGGGACCTCCTCCGGTGCCTGCCGGGTCGGCTTCACCGGTTCCGTCCAGTGCACCATCAGGGTCGGCGGGACGGCGGGGTGCACGATCCCGCCGTCCTTCGCCTCGACGCCCGGTGTCCAGGCGAAGACCTCGCCGGGGATGGACCGGTCCCCGGTGGTGGTGCGCAGGTGGTGCAGGCTGGTGTAGCGGTGGCCCGAGGTGACCATCAGGTAGTTCAGGAAGGGCTGTTCGTAACCGAGTTTCATGTGCGGGGCCACCTCGCGGGCGGCCGGCAGCGCGGCGGTTATTCCCGCGAAGGTGAGCGTCCCCTTCCGGGAGGCGACGAATCCGGTGTTCGCCCGGTATCCGTACTGCTCCGGGGTGAGCTTTCCGGATTCCTCGATGCTGTCCTTCCAGGCGCGCCCGGGAAGGTGGGAGGTGGCGGTCAGGAATCCGTACCCGGCGAGCCGGTCGAACACGAAGTCGATGTTCGCCAGAACGGCAGTGTCGCTGTCGATGTAGAGAAACTCGTCGAACTCCCCGGCCCAGGCGGCGAGCTTCCGGAAATGGCCTTTCGGGAGGTCGTGGAACGACAGGCTGATCTCGTCGCAGCGCGCCAGCAGGTCCCGGTCCTCCCAGACGGTGAAGCCGTGGCGCTCGCCGAGCGCGGCGATCCGGTGGTGGTCGGCGTCGAAGGGGATGAGGCGCAGCGGGATGTCGGGGTTGTTGTGGCGGAAGCTGTTGAGGAAGACGGTGGCCAGTTCGAGTACGTGGTCGTTGGCCACGAAGTAGACCCCGCGGGTGCCGGGCATGGTGGTCGGTCCCCTTTCCGGTCAGCTGCCGCGGTACGCGGTGAGCGGTTCGCCGTGGACGGCCTCGGAGGTGAAGCCGTCCGGGCCGACCGGGCGGTCGCCGAGTACGGTCACCCGGTAGAGGGTGCGGCGGTGGTCGGTGCGGTCCAGGTCGGCGGGTTGCAGGTGGGCGACGGCGCGGTTGTCCCAGATGGCGACGTCGCCGGGGGCCCACTGCCAGCGCACGCTGTACTCGGGGCGGCCGATGTGCCCGTGGAAGAGCTCCAGCAGGTGGCGGCTCTCCCAGGGCAGCAGCCCGCGCAGGTGGGTGACGGACGCGGGCGGTGCGAACAGGGCGCGTTCGCCGGTCTCGGGGTGGACGCGCACCACCGGGTGGACGGAGAGCAGGGTGTCCTCGGTGAGCCGGCGCAGGACTTCGACGTCCTCCTTGTCGGACAGCAGCAGGCGGTTCGCGGCGTGGAGGGTGTGTTCGGCGCGCAGTCCGT
Organism: Kitasatospora sp. NPDC058406; assembly: GCF_042722765.1. Lineage (NCBI taxonomy): Bacteria > Bacillati > Actinomycetota > Actinomycetes > Kitasatosporales > Streptomycetaceae > Kitasatospora > Kitasatospora sp. NPDC058406. The sequence continues at coordinate 11,742 of NZ_JBHXKE010000071.1, read as the reverse complement.
CGGCGAGCACGCGCAGCGGTTCGGAGAGGCCCTGGTAGGCGGCGACGAGGTTGGTCCACTGGGTGTCGCCGCCGTACGGGGGGACGGTCTCGGCCCGCAGGACCGAGATGGCGGGCGGGTTGACGGCGGCGGCCAGGTCGACGTGCCAGCCGGAGTACGGCTCCAGGGCCTTGGGCCTCAGGCGCTCCTCGAACCGCTGGCCGTGCCGGGTGTCCTCCACGTCCGGATCGACGGTGAGGACCTCGGGGTACCCGTCCGGGTGGACGCCGTGCTTGCGGCCGGGCCGCCGGGTCAGCTCGCCGAGGCGCCGCCCGAAGGCGATGTGCTCGGGGTGGCCGAGCCGCTGGCCGCGGAGGAAGACCACCTTGTGGCGCAGCAGGGCGGCGCGGACGGCGTCGATCGTCGGGTCGGGCAGGGCTTCGGCGAGGTCGACCCCGTCGATCACGGCGCCGATGTGGCCCGCGAGCTGTCGGACGTCGATCCCCGCGCCCGTTGCTTCCGTCATGAGGTCCTTTCCCTCCGGTCGGTCGGCCTGGCCGGTCAGGCCCACTGCAGGACGGTCCGCTCGTCGAGCAGGCCGGTCGACCAGAGCGCCACGGTGCGGCGCACGTCCGGTCGTCCGCTGGGCGCGACGGCGTGGACGTTGCCGCCGTCGAACACGTAGACGTCTCCGGGGCGGATCTCCAGGGTGATCCGTTCCACCCCTTCCAGGGCCTCCAGCGGGTAGCCGTAGCTCCCGGGCGGCAGCCCCAGGGCCCTGCGGTCCTCGGGGCCGGGCGCGGCGTTCCAGTAGACGAGCTCGCCGCCCGGGCCGTTCTCCAGGCAGGTGAGGGCGTTGCAGACCGGTCGGACCCGGATGACTTCGAAGCCGGCCAGGTGCGGCTTCATCCAGCCGTGCGGGGCGTCGTCGTGCGGCAGCAGGCCGAAGGTCTCGCTGTTGGCACGCGACCGCACCTTGAAGACGGCGGCCTGTCGGCCCTCGTGTTCCGCCGGCCGCAGCTTGACGCCGAGCCCGGCCAGGTGTGTGCGGCAGTCCTCCAGCAGATCGGGCAGGGTCGGGCCCGGCCCCTCCCAGATCGCGTCGAGGCCGGGGCGGGCGCGTTCGGACGCGTCCAGGTAGGCGTCGAGGCTCCCGGAGGAGACGAGGATCGGGCCGGCGACGCGGTCGGTGCTGCGGACGGCCTGCGGGGGACTGACGGTCAGGGGACTGGCCCAGAAGCGGCGGCAGGTGCGCTCGCAGACGTCGGGTGCCAGCGCGCCGCGGAAGATGGTGCCGGCGACGCGGCCGGACAGGACGTCCCACCAGGCGTCCCAGTCCACGCCGTCCCGTTCCAGGAAGCGGAAGTACGCGGGGTCACGCCGGCGTCCCGCCAGCGTCGGGGTCGCGCCCGGGTCGGCCATGGCCGCGGTTCTCCCTCGTTCGGGGTCGGGGGGTGTCAGTAGGCGATGCTGAGCACGGTCTGCGGCGATCCGTGCACCTTGTGGGCACGCTCCTGCATGACCATCACTCCGGCCAGGCCCTCCGGGGTGTAGAACCCGCTGAGCTTGGTGTAGGCGTCGAAGCCCACCTGCTCGCCGTCCCGGGTGACGCCCGTGGCCGGTTCCGGCAGCAGGCGGGCGTCCTGCGCGACCCAGAGGTGACCGGCCGCCGTGTCGACCAGGGCCCGGTCGAAGAGGGCACGCAGCGCCGCGCCGGAGAAGCTGCCCGTGTGGTAGACGGCGCGGCTGCCCCAGTTCAGGGTGGGGTGATGGCTGCCGAACTTGAGGTAGTAGCGGCGCTTGCCCTGTCCGAGCGCGCAGTACTCGTCCAGGCCGATCCAGCTGCCGTCGGGCAGGTGGAAGCCGTCGGGGGTGACGATCTCGGTGTGCGGGAAGAGCCCGCGCACCCGGTCCGGGTAGTACTGCCGGGTCTTCTCCCAGAACGGCCAGGCCATGGTCACCTTGGCGTCGTAGAGCGGGGTCGGCGGGTGGTCGAAGAAGAGTTCGCCGCGCTCGCAGGCCTCCATCCACTGGTCGAAGAAGCCGTTGTAGCGCAGGTCGTAGAACTCGTGGGCGCGCACGAGCCCGCAGTCCTTCCAGTGCACCCGGTCGAAGCCGAAGTGCCGGATGCCCCGCTCGCGCAGTCGCTGCACGGTGTACTGGACGCCGTGCGGCCGGGAGGCGTTGCCGGTGAGGTGGTGGACGACGAGGTCGTCGCCGAAGCGGGCCCGGAGCGAGTCGGCGAGGCTGTCGATCGGCGCCCCGAGGTGTCGTGAGGGGCCGCCGAAGTCGTCCGGGAAGGCCTGGTAGAGCGCGTGCACCTGGTCGGCGATCTCCCAGCCGGACGCCGGGCACTGCACCTCGGCGATCTGGCCGGGGGCCGGCTCGTCGGTGCGGAAGTACCGGGGCAGTTCCAGGTGCCGTTCCGTCAGGTTCTTGTGGTAGGTGTGGTCGCGTTCCGGGGGCTGGCGGGCGAGCAGGGTGTCCGCGACGGCCGGGTCGATCTCGCCGCGCACGCTGGCCAGGAAGACGTCCCGGGTGATCCGCAGGTACTCGCGGATCAGGGCGTTGCGATCGACGAAGCCCTCGAAGGTCCCGGTGTCCATCGGGTAGGGGCGGGTGGAGATCAGGTTGGTGAAGCCGACGCTCGTCCGGGTCCTGCGTTCGATGTCGTCGTCGATGAAGCGGTACCAGAGGTTCGCGTTCTGCTCCGCCATGCGGGCTCCCTAGCGGTGGACGGCTGGGTCACTCGGTCGGTTCGGCGGCCAGGGTGGCGAGGTCGAACCCGTAGAGCCGGGCGCAGTTCTCGGAGGTCACCTGTTGCCGCGCCTGCGGGCCGGCGTCCCGCAGCCCGAGGTCCAGGACCTCCCGGGAGTTCGGCCAACTTCCCTCGTAGTGCGGGTAGTCACTGCCCCAGAGGAAGTTCCCCGAGCCGAGCAGCCGCATGGTGAGCACGCCCACCTCGTCCTCGGTGAAGGTGGCGTGCACCTGGCGGCGGAAGTAGGCGCTGGGCGCCATGGTGAGGTCGGTGCGCAGGGCCGGGCCGAGCTTGTCGTAGATGCGATCGGCGTGCAGCAGGTGGTAGGCGATCCAGCCGATGTCGTTCTCGGCCAGGACGACCTGGAGGTCCGGGAAGCGCTGGAGGACCCCGGAGAAGATCAGGTCGGTGAGGGTGTGCTGGAGTTCCTCCGGGTAGCCCATGTTGCGCCGGATGCGGCCGAGCGGGCTGTCGTAGTCGAAGAGCTTCGGGCTGTCCCGGTAGCCGGTGAGGCAGTGCATCGACACGGGCATGCCCAGGGCCTGGGCCTCCCGCCAGAACGGGTCGTTGGTCTCCCCGCCGAAGTCCCGCTCGGCGGGGGTGGAGGCCCAGATCGCGGCGCCCCGCAGGCCCAGCTCGCGGCAACGGCGCAGCTCCCGTACGGCCTCCTCGGTGTCCCACAGCGAGATCAGCCCGAGGCCGACCAGTCGCTCCGGGGTGTGGCGCACGTACTCGGCGAGCCAGTCGTTGTAGGCGCGGAAGCAGGCACGCTGGAACTCTCCGTCGGAGAGCCAGAACAGGTGCAGGCCGAGGCTGGGGTAGAGCACCTCGCCGGCCACTCCGTCCAGGGCCATGTCCTTCAGCCGCGCGGCCGGATCGCTGCCGCCAGGCCGGGCCGCCTCGACCACCGTCTCGGCGTCGGTGACGAACCCCTCGGCGGTGGCGTCGGTGGCGTAGAGGCTGTTGACGAGGGCGGGGCGCAGGTCGTCGCAGGTGAAGTACCAGCCGCGCCGCTCGGCGTCCCAGGAGACCCGGGGCGCGCGGTCGCGGTACTTGCGTTCCAGTCCTTCGGTCCACAGGCGCACGGGTTCGACGACGTGCGAGTCGGCCGAGAGCACGGGAAAGGTCAAGGATTCACTCCTCACGGGAGGGAGGGTGCCGTCGCGGCGGGTCCGGTCGGTACGGCGCGGTGCGGTGCGGGCGACGGCGAGGCGATGGCGCGCGGAAGCTCGTGGGTCCGCCGCGGGGCCGGAGCGGCAGGAGCGTGGAATCCATTGTTGTCCGGTGCATGCTCCGGTCAAGGGGTTGCACCGCAGAGCGTGAGGATCCGGACACCTTGCGCTGATCCGTGTGGTGGTGAAGAGGACTGACGATGTGTCACCATCCCCAGCATGGCAGACCCCATCCCAGTGGTACCGGGGCGACGCGGCGTGGACCTGCTGCTGCTGAGCGCCTCGAACTACCCGGCACTGCCCATCTATCCCTACGCGTTCGTCCAGGTTTCGGCGATCGCCGAACGGCACGGCCTGGCCACCGCCCGGCTCGACCTGCTGCGCACCCCCAAGCCCGAGTGGCGCTCGGTGCTGGCCGCGACGCTGGAGCGCACCGCCCCCCGCCTCATCGGCATCCACCTGCGGCAACTGGACTCGATCTTCATCTGGAACTACGCCGACGCCGACCTCCCCGGCGCCCCACCGGTACGCCGCAACAGCTACTGGCCGATGCACGAGACCGAGGAACTCATCGGCATCCTGCGGGACCTGACCGACACCCCGGTCATGCTCGGCGGCTTCGGCTTCACCACCAGGCCGCACGCCCTGCTGGAGCGGCTGCGGCCGGACTACGGGGTGGTCGGCGAACCGGACGAGATCCTGGGCCGCCTGGACGACGTCCTGGCCGGGCACGACCTGCGCGGCATCGCCAACCTGGCCCACCGCCACGGCGACCGCTACACCGTCAACGAGCGGGTCTTCCTGCCCCCCACGGACCACCCCGAGTACACCGAGGAGATCCTGCGCGACCTCCTGGACTTCTACGGCCCCGAACGCGTCCTCGGCCCCGAGCCCGAGGTCCACGTGCCGGTGGAGGTGCAGCGCGGCTGCCCGTACCGCTGCTACTTCTGCACCGAGCCGATGGTCAAGGGCCGCCGGCCCCGGGTGCGGGACCTGGACGCCGTGCTCACCGACATCCGCTTCCTGGCCGATCGCGGTGTCACCCGGATCTGGATGGTCTGCTCCGAGGTCAACATCGGCCGCAACGACCTGCTGTTCGAGCTGGCGGCGCGCATGCGCCGGCTCAACCGCGACCGGCCCCGGCCGGTGCAGTGGACCTGCTACCTGCTGCCCAACCCGGCGCTCGAACGCGCCGAGATCCGGCTGCTGCTGGAATCGCACTTCGAACCCAGCTGGAACCAGTTCGGCTCGTACGACGACGCGAACCTCAAACGTACCCGCGTGCCGTACCGGGCCCGCCACGCCGTGCAGGCACAGGTCGACTGGCTGGAGGAGGAGGAGGCGTTCCGCCTGGCACGCGGCCTGCCGGTGCCGCCGCGGAGGCTGGACATGTTCCTCGGGAACTCCTACGCGACCCCCGAGACCGTCTCGACCACGCTGCGCGCGGTCAGCGACCTGCGACTGGCCGAGCGCTTCGAGGACTCCCTGATCACCCGTGCCACCCGGGTCTTCGACCTCGGCGAGGGGATCACCGGAGAACCGGGCGACGCGGCCTACTCGGTCGGCCCCCGGGGCCGGCTGGAAGCCGTGGACCTGCTGTATCCGACCTTCAGCTACCCGCCCGCCCTGGTCGCGGCGCTCGGCGGCGCCCGGGCGGTGGACGAGTTCTTCGCCCACGTCGAGGCGACCTACCTCTCCCGCGCCCACCGTGCCCGCCTCGACTGGCAGGGGTTCCTCGCCCGGCACGCCGGGGCGGGTGAACTGGCCGCCTGGTGCGGTCGCCTGGGGAGCGGCGGTGAGGGCGACAGCGCGGAGCTGCGCACCGTCCGGGCGGCCCTCGCGTCGGACGGCGGTGCGGCGCTCGTCGGGCGGTTGCTGGATCCGGCGGACGGGTCGGAGCCCGAGGGCCCGCTCGCCCGGACCCTGGTGGAGCTGGCGGTGGGGACCGAACTGCCCGCTGTCCGTGCGGCGTTCGCGGGGATCGGCCTGCCCCGGTACTGGGACGACCGGACCGGGCGCACCGCGTACGAGGTGTGCGCGGAGCTGGCCGCCCGGTTCGGCTCCGTCGAGGAGGTCCTCGCGGCGGCGCGTACGGCGGTGGAACCCGGCGACCCGTCGGTGCCGCTGCTGGCCGTGCGGTACTGCCTGTACGACAACAACGTCGTGCTGCGCCCGGACTACTCCCGGGTGCTGTTCGCCTCCTGAACGGGTGCGGGGCGGCCCTGCCGCCCCGCACCCGGACTCAGCTCCCGGGAACCGACAGGTACCGGCCCGGACCGCCCTCGCGCACGGTGTCCAGCGTGACGCAGTGGAACGACCCGCCGAAGCTGTAGACGTGCCGGAAGTCCACCTCGACGCAGCGGAACCCCCAGGCCGTCAACGCCTCGATGAGCGGCCGCTCCTGGCGTTCCACCACCACCGTCTCCGGATCCAGGGACAGCACGTTCATGCTCACCCACGGGCTGCAGAAGTACATCGGCCAGTCCGCGGGCAGGGTCGGCGGAGGGGCGGGCAGGATCTCCCAGCCGTCGAACAGCTCGGAGTGCACGTACCGCCCGGGGTGGACCAGCAGCTTGCCGGGGGCGAGCGCGGCGATGGTGGCGTCGATGTGCATGGCGTGGGCGTCGTCGGTCTCCACGGTGTGGACGGCGAACTCCGGGCCGAGCGCGCTGCGCATCCAGTCGATGCCGAACTCGTTGGTGACGTGGCTGCGTTGCACGATCAGGTCCCGGCCGAAGCGCAGGAAGTCGGCGGCGTCGAAGACCGGCTCGAACTCGGTCACGGCCCAGCGCCCCGGGCCGTGCGCGCCGCGGTACAGCTCGTCGGTCAGCTGCGGGCGCGGCGCCGGCAGCCACCGGGCACCGCGACGGAAGTACGACTTGATCAGCGGGCGGAAGGCGTCGGCCTCGTGGTACCGGCAGCGCCAGGCCATCGGCGCCTCGACGATCGCGTCGCCCACCACGATCAGCGAGTCCCTGGGCATCGCCGCGTAGAGCCCGCCGTCCGACTCCCACTCCGGAGTGCGGAAGGGGCGGTGGTGCCGGGCGGCGTCCGGCCGCCGCACCCGGATGCCCTCGGCCGTCAACACCTCGGCCAGGTTGTCGAGTTCGGCCTCCGCGGCCTTGAGGTGGCGCTCCGGCAGCGGCGAGCCGCCGTGCTCCCGGAAGACCGGCCAGGCGGACTCCGGCATGGTGTGTTCCAGCGACTCGTGCCAGGTGGGGAACACCGCGCCCAGCAGGCTCCCCACCACCACCTCCCGCAGGGGGTCCCACTCGGTGTACGAGTTGACCGCCGGTCCCGCCGCGCCGCTCCGGTCCCCGAACGGCCGTGATTCGTCGCTCGTCATGTTCCCCGTTCCTCAGCCCGACCGGGGTTCGGCGCCCCCGGTACGTCGTTGCCGCGGCCGGCCCCCCGCCACGGTTCGCCTGCCGGCCGGCTGGCCAGCCCGCCCGCCGTCTCCCCACCGTCGATCACGAAGGACTGCCCGGTCACGAACGCCGCCTCCGGGGACGCCAGGTAGGCCACCAGGGCGGCGATCTCCTCCGGCAGGCCGAGCCTTCCCAGCGGCAACAGGCCTTCCTGGTCGGCGAGCTGCTCATCGGTGTACTCGGCCCGCTGCATCGGGGTGAGGACGTAGCCCGGACAGACGGCGTTCACCCGGATGCGTGGGGCCAGCTCCAGGGCCATCGTCCGGGTCAGCTCGATCAGCCCGGCCTTGCTGACGTTGTACGCGGCGTAGTCGGGCATGCCGACCAGCCCGCTGACCGAGGCGGTGTTGACGATCGTCCCGCCCCCGCCGGCAACCATCCGACGGGCCGTCTCGCGGGCCACCAGGAAGGCCCCGGTGAGGTTCACCCGCAGTGTCCGCTCCCAGTCCTCCAGCGAGGTGTCGAGGAACGGGCTCCGGATGCTGATGCCGGCGTTGTTGCACACCACGTCCACGCCGCCCCAGGCGTCGTCGGCCTCGGCGAGCGCCTCGCACAGCTCGGCCTCGTCCCCGACGTCGGCGGCCAGCAGCAGTTCGACCCGGGGCGAGTCCTTCGCGAAGGATTCCAGCGCCTCGCGGTCGCGGTCCAGGACGGCCACGCGGTGGCCGTCCGCCAGGAACCGGCGGGCGATGGCCGCACCGATCCCCGAGGCGCCGCCGGTGACCAGGACGCGCCGCCGCGGCGGACTGTCCGAACTCACTGACTCTGTAGGCATGTCGGCCATGCGATCCCTTCTACTGGGCGCCGGAGCTCGGGTCGTTGCCGCGGGAGAAGTCGCCGGTGCGCAGCGCGTCGTAGAGACGCCGACCGGTGGACGCGGGGCTGAAGAAGAACCGCGTCGATTCCTGGCGCCGCAGCAGCCCGTGGACCACGAAGTCGCGGGCGGTGGCGCCCCAGTACGCGGGCCCGAGCAACCCGAGCAGGCGCAGATAGTCCGGCAGTCCCAGCGGCTCGCCGAACCAGTGGTTGACCGAGACGGACGGCGTGTGGGCCCGGATGTCGTGCCACCAGCCACGCGGGATGTAGAGCAGGTCGCCCGGCCGCATCCGCGCATGGTGCAGCACGGCGTTCCGAAGCCGGGGGAACCGGGACAGGTCGGGGTCTGCCAGGTCGATCCGGCTGTTCACCAGATTGCCGGGGAACGGATAGACGGCCCTGCTGTCCTGCCAGGACACCAGGATGACGCTCTTCTCGCCCCAGACCTGGCAGAAGAAGTTGTCCTTGAGGTCGGAGTGCAGCATGGAGCGCGTCCCGGCGGAGCCGATCCACACCCGGGTGTCGGTGCCGTGGCCGTCGGGCGGTAGGAGGGAGGCGAAGTCGCAGTCGGCGGGATCGAAGATCTCGTGGGCACGCTGGTAGGCGAGGTAGCAGGGAGCGGCGGGTCCGGCGGTGGTCATCCGGTCGAGGAACTCGCCGAAGGGCAGCTCCCGTTCGTACCGTCGTTGGTCCTGGGGGAAGAGCACGCCGGTGGCGGGGAGGTCCATCAGGGCCGTCACCCGGCGCTCGGGGTTCCGCTTCGTGAGCTCCGCCGGGTTCCAGGCCGTGCCGGCAGGCCAGTCATCCATCAGACCGGAACAGACCAGCGGACCGGAACGGGCGGCGACGCTCCGGCGGAGGGCGCCCACATCAGCCACACGCGCGCGTTCGACGGGCCGGACCGTGAGCCCGGCCGTCCGAAGGATCGGTGCCACCTCACCCGCCATCCCGGACGGGACGCCGGTCGGCTCGTGCCCAGCCGATGACTGTCCCGCGCCGGACCGTTCGATTGGGGTCATGACACCCCAGGGTCTGGGAGATCGAGAGTTGTGCATAGACCCGTTCACGCCGAGATTGCTGTCGGGTGTCCGGCTTTCGGCCACCCTTGACGCCACCCGCCCCACGGAACGGTGTCGGTACGATCATTGCTACAACAGCTCCAGGATCTCGCTCATCTCCTGGGCGGTGGGAATCCACTGCCCCGCTGCCGCATTGGCCCGCACCTGGTCCGGATTCGTGGCCCCTGCTATCACCGAAGTGCAACCCGGGAACGCGGCGAGGCAACCGATCGCGATCTCCAGGAGGCTGCGACCGTTCTTCGCGCCCCAGGCGGTCAGCGCCTCCACGGTGTCGAGCCGTGCCTCCGTCACCTGGTACGCGCTCTCCTTGATGCGGGTTCCCTCCGGGAGGGCCCTGCCGCGCCGTACCTTGCCCGTCAACAGTCCGTTCGCCAGCGGGAAATAGGGCAGTACCCCGAGGCCGAAACGGCGTGCGGCCGGGAGGACCTCGTTCTCGACATCCCGGTTGAGCAGTGACCAGTGGTTCTGGGCGGATACGAAGGGCTCGAATCCCTGGGAACGGGCCGTGCACGCGGCCTCGGCGATCTGCCAGCCGGCGAAATTGGAGCTCCCGACATAGCGGACCTTCCCTTCCCGGACCAGCTCGGTCAGGGCGGCGAGGGTCTCCTCCACCGGAGTGTGCGGGTCGGGTGTGTGGATCTGATAGAGATCGATGTAGTCCGTACGGAGACGCCTGAGGGACGCTTCGGCGGCGCGGCGGATGTACGCGCGCCCACCCTTGGCGCCGGCTGCGGGGCCGTACGCCATCGCCAGTTTCTGATGGCCGAACTTTGTTGCCAGGACGACGTTCTCGCGCTGTCCCCGGAGGCATTCGCCGAGTACGGACTCGGAGTCCCCGTAGACGTCGGCCGTGTCGAACAGCGTCACCCCGGCGTCCAGCGCGGCCGTGACCATCGGGCGGGCGCGGTCCAGCCCCACGGACCTTCCCAACTCGTTGCATCCCAGGCCGACTGCGGAGACCTGCATTCCCGAACTACCCATCGAGACATAGCGCATGGCCCCGGAGTGTACGGATGTCCGGTGCGCGTTCAAGGAGTCGAACCGCAATACCGGTCGCAAGCCGGCAGGGCCTGCCCGACGTGCTGCGCGCTGCTCCGGAACTCCGCTCACCGGAGGACCGCCCGGGCGGAACACGGGAGCTCCTCCTCTCCGGATCCGGGCCCACGGGTGCTGCCGGGATCAAGGTCGAAACGGGCACGGGAGTTCCGGGGAAGTGGACACGAGGGGCGGCGGCGACCTGAGGGACTGGGGATAAGTCACTTCGGGCCCGGAACTGGCCGAATCAGCAGGCCCCGCAGCCGCGACTGCTTGACGGCCGCTTGCGATCGCCGATAATCGAACCGGTCGGCTCCTGATATTCTCTCGTGTCCGACGGGCACGGGCGCGCCGGGGGAGACGGCAATTTCGAGCCGAGGACGACCGAAGGGGTCGCTGTGGTCGAAGGCCTTTCCGGAATCGAGATACGCCGCATCGCCGGAAAGCTCGGAGCGGAGATTCGGGGTGTGGATCTGAGGCTCGCCCATGACGGCGATCCCGGGATCATGGAGGAGATTCGCGCCGCCCTGCTCCGTCACAAGGTGATCGTCTTTCGCGCGCAGGACCTGAGTCACGCCGAACACGTGGCCTTCGCGCGTGGTCTGGGCGAAGTCACCCGTCTTCCGGGCCGCCGGCACGGCACGCACCCGGAGGGATTCCCGGAGATCCTTGTCGTCGATCCGGACGCGAAGGGAACCCGCAGGGGCCTCAGATCTGCGGAGCGGTTGTCGGGCAAGTCGACGCGCCATGATTCCGGTTGGCACGTGGACATCGCCTCCGCCGTGAACCCCCCGGCGATTTCGGTGCTCAGGTGTGAGGTCGCCACGGAATACGGTGGCGACACCCAGTGGACCGATCTCGTCGCCGCGTACGAGGGCCTGTCCCGCCCCCTTCAGCAGCTTGCCGACAATCTGCGGGCCGAGCACGGCCTGCACGCGGGGGTGCGGTTGCTGTTCTCCGACGACGAGGACGTGGAGAGCATCCGGGACCTCGCACAGGACACGCTGCTGTCCCTGCACCCGGTGGTGCGGGTGCACCCGGAGACGAAGCAGAAGGTGCTTTTCCTGCCGCCGGCGTCCGTATGCCATGTGACCGGAGTGCTCCCTTGGGAGAGCGACGGAATCCTGGGGCTGTTCTTCACCCACATCAGCCGTCCTGAATACACCGTGCGGCATCACTGGGGGCCCGGCGACGTCGCCGTCTGGGACAACCGCTCGGTGGCCCACCTCCAGCCGGCCGATCTCCATTTCACCGACTACCGGCGCAGGATGTACCGGGTCATGGTCCTGGGGGACCGTCCGGTCGGACCGGACGGCTTCGTGTCCGAAGCCGTCCGGGGCGAACCGCTCAGGCCCTTCGTCGGGCCCGGCGGGGGCGAGGCCGCCGGACCGGTACCGCAGTAGGGCCGGGGCGGGGGCCGCTCCTGCCCGTCCGTCGCCGCACAGGCAGGTGCCCCGTTCGCGGCCGTGCAGGCC
>NZ_JBHXKE010000070.1:0-37889 GCF_042722765.1 Kitasatospora sp. NPDC058406 | reverse complement strand
ACGTTCCTCCGTCCGGGCCGGGGCCCTTCGGCGTGGCCGGCGGCCGGCTCAGGCCATGCCGAGTTCGTGGGAGCTCTGCACCCAGTCGCAGAGGTCCCTGAGGTCGGCCTCGACCTGGGTCCAGGACTTCAGCGAGGAGCCGAGGGTGCGGATCTCGAACGGGACCATCACCGCCTCCTCCTCCACGTGCGGCGCTATCTGGCGCATCCCGCCGAAGACGCTCTGCTGGGGGACGGCGGCGTCGCCCCGGAACGCCGCCGTCGCGTAGTCGAGGAGGACGACGGGGCCGCCGTCGATCTCGCGCACCGCGGTCTCGTAGAAGCCCATGTCCTTCCGCACCCGGCCCTCCTCCTGGTAGTCGTCGGCGAGGAGCGTGACGAGCGCGTCGTGGTGGGTGCGCAGCGCGGTCCGCACCTCGGGGTCCAGGTGCGCGTGCACATCGGCGAGCGGCGACCGGCTCAGCACCACGGTCCGGTTCTTGATGCCGGAGTCGGGGCCGCCCCGGGCGACCGTGTCGGCGTGGTCGGCGAACGCGGTGATCTGCATGAACACCAGCTGGAGGTAGCCGAGGACCTCCCGGTCGCGCCTCGCCCGGGCGCTGAGCGCCGGGGCGTTGCGGCCCGCGTCGCTCGGCCGGTTCCGCGGCAGGAACTCCTGGACCGCACGTTCGGCGAAGGCGTTCGCCTGTTGCAGGCGGTGCCGGGCGTCGGGGAGGTAGACGCCGTCGCGCAGCGGCGCCGCACGGCGCAGCCGGTCGAAGAAGGTGGCCATGCCGCTCACCGGTACGCCCACGGAGTAGTGGACGAACAGGCCGTCGCCCTTGCCCTCCGTTCCGGCGCTCTCCCGGTAGCCGTTGCCGCCGGCGAGCCTGGCCCCGGTGCCGGCGGGCAGCACGTCGAGGAGGTCGGCCGGGGCCGAGAGCAGCGCGGTGGTGTTCCGGTAGAACGCGTCGCGGACCGTCCGGATCCGCGTGAGGGTGTCGAGCAGCGCCGCGGGGCCCCGGGTGTGCCCGTCCCCGACCACGGACCAGGGCCTGGTGACGAACTCCAGGTTGGAGTACTTCCGCCCGTCGGGGAGGCTCCTGCTGTCCGCGACCACCTTGAAGACGGGTTTGCCGTCGGTGCGGGTCCTGCTCGCCGCCAGTTTGGTGTCCCCCTTGATCTTCGCCCCCTTCCCGTCGACGACGGGAAGGTCGATCTCGATCTCGTACCCGATCATGCGCGGCTCCTCGTGCCCGTGGCCGTCCGACTGCGGCCCACGGGTAGGCATTCTGAGGCACCGGCAGGTACGGGGACAGGCGCGCGGAGGTGAGGGGGCGCGCGTGGGGCTCGCGCGCGCCGGGCGGGTTGAAGTGATTCGGTCAAAGGCCTTGCGGACGTGCGCCGGTGGGCGCTATCTCTTAGTTAGGAAAGTTTCCTAACTCTCATGGAGCTCGGGTATCCCCCTGCCCGGGCGGAGAAACGGAGCGTCAGATGCGTCTCAAGCACCGCACCGTCGGGATCACCCTCGCCGCCCTCCTGGTCGCCGCCCCGGCCACGGTGGCGGCCGCCGGCGTCGGCCACGCCGCGCAGACCGCGCCCGCAGCGGTCCGGATCGCGGCGGTCGGCCTGGACGACCCCCACAAGAAGGACATCGCCATGCAGCTGGTGTCCAGCGCCGAGAACTCGTCCCTCGACTGGAAGGCCCAGTACAAGTACATCGAGGACATCAAGGACGGCCGCGGCTACACCGCCGGGATCATCGGCTTCTGTTCCGGCACCGGGGACATGCTCGAACTCGTCGAGCACTACACCGACCTCAAGCCCGGCAACATCCTCGCCAAGTACCTGCCCGCGCTCCGCAAGGTCAACGGCACGGAGTCGCACGCCGGCCTCGGCTCCGCCTTCGAGCGCGACTGGGCGACCGCAGCCAAGGACGCCGTCTTCCAGCAGGCCCAGAACGAAGAGCGCGACCGCGTCTACTTCAACCCCTCCGTCAGCCAGGCCAAGTCCGACGGCCTGCGCGCGCTCGGGCAGTTCATCTACTACGACGCCATCGTCATGCACGGCCCGGGCACCAGCTCCGACAGCTTCGGCGGCATCCGCAAGGCCGCCATGAAGAAGGCCAAGACCCCCGCCCAGGGCGGCGACGAGACCGCCTACCTCAAGGCCTTCCTGGACGCCCGCAAGGTCGTCATGAAGCAGGAGGACGCGCACTCCGACACCAGCCGCGTCGACACCGCGCAGCTGGTCTTCCTCAACGCCAAGAACTTCGACCTCAACCCCCCGCTGAAGTGGAAGGTCTACGGCGACAGCTACAGCATCAACAGCTGACGTCCGGCCGCCGGGCCGGCCGAGCCGCGGGGACCGGGTCCGCCCGGGCCCCGCGGCCGGTCGGGAATTCGGATGACGGTCGAACGGGTGCGCTGATAGCGTCCGGGACGTGGCCAAGCTGAACCAGATCATCGCCGTCGAAAAGGGCGTCAAGTCCAAGTCCTTCCAGGAGCTGACGCAGTCCCACCAGGACCTGCAGAAGCCCGCGCTGCTGGCCGGAATCTCCCGGACGTACCAGCCCAAGGACGAGGAGGGCGAGCAACTGCCCCCCGAGTCCACCCGCGTCCAGGTGAAGGCCGAGGACGTCCTGCGGGCGACCGCCGCGACCCTGACCCGGCTGTTCGACGTCACCGCGACCAAGGACTGGGCCAACACCACCGCCCGCGCCGACGTCGTGGTCGACGGGCGGACGCTGGTCGCCGACGCCCCGGTCACCTACCTGCTCTTCCTGGAGAAGCAGCTCACCGACCTGCGGACCTTCGTCCGCAAGCTGCCGGTGCTGGACGCCTCCGAGGCCTGGAACCACGACGCCTCCACGGACTCCTGGAAGACCGAGTCGGTGCGCACCATCCGGACCAAGAAGGTCCCGCGCAACCACGTCAAGGCCGAGGCGACGGAGAAGCACCCGGCGCAGGTCGAGGTGTACTACGAGGACATCGCCATCGGCTACTGGACGACCGTGAAGTTCTCCGGCGCCCTCCCGGCCCGGCGGGTGAACGAACTCCTGGAGCGCGTCGAGAAGCTCCAGCAGGCGGTTCAGTTCGCCCGCGAGGAGGCCAACGGCGCCGAGGTCGCGGACCACCGGGTCGGTGATGCGGTGTTCGGCTACCTGTTCGGGTAGCCCCATGATCGCCCCCGTATGAGAGCGGGGGTGGCGCGAAGAGCGCAAGCTGACACTGATGGTGAAGCTGACATCAGGGGAACGGTGGAGGTTCGAGTCCTCCCCCCGGCACCACGCGCCGGGGTGGCCCAACTCGGCAGAGGCAACCCCTGTCAAACTCAGACTCTCGCTCAAGTCTCAGCATTCGCCGCCGAGCGCCGGATCGACCGGGTGTGTGCTGTAAGCGTCGGATGCGGGTTCGACTCCCGCCTGCGCCTCTTCCTGGCGCGGTAGCTTCAATGGCAAAGCGCGACGCTGTGAAAATGACCCACACCCTTAAACGTGCCGGTGCAGAGCAATTGGGTGGCACCTCAGGGGCCCGGGAGCTGGATACCGCTCCCGGGCCCCGTCACGTGCCCGTCACTCCCGCGTGCTCCGCAGGTCAGGCGGTGGCGGTGTAGTCGTAGAAGCCGCGGCCGGACTTGCGGCCGAGCAGACCGGCGTCGACCATCCGGGAGAGCAGCGGGGGAGCGGCGTACAGCGGCTCCTTGTACTCGTCGTACATCGACTCGGCGATCAGGACGATGGTGTCCAGGCCGATCAGGTCGCACAGCCGCAGCGGGCCCATCGGGTGGGCGCAGCCGGCCTCCATGCCCTTGTCGATGTCGGAGGCGGTGGCCACGCCCGACTCGAACATCCGGACGGCGGAGAGCAGGTACGGCACCAGCAGGGCGTTGACGACGAAGCCGGCCCGGTCGCGGGCGCGGATCGGCTCCTTGCCGAGCACCTCGGTGGCGAAGGTCTCGACCCGCTCGGTGGTGGCCGCGGAGGTGGTCAGGGTGGGGATCACCTCGACCAGCTTCTGCACCGGCGCCGGGTTGAAGAAGTGCAGGCCGATCACCTGCTCCGGGCGGGAGGTGGCGGCGGCCAGCTTCACGATCGGGATCGACGAGGTGTTCGAGGCGAGGATCGCGTCACGGCGCTCCACCACCTGGTCGAGGGTCTGGAAGATCTTGACCTTGACGTCCTCGCGCTCGGCCACCGCCTCGACCACCAGGTCGCGGTCGGCGAAGTCCGCCAGGTCCACGGTGAAGGCGAGACGGCCCAGCGCCTCGTCCCGCTCCTCGGGGGTGAGCTTGCCCCGCTTGACGGCGGTGTCCAGCGAGTTGGTCAGACGGGTGCGGCCGAACTCCAGGGCCTCCCCGGTGGCCTCCGCGACCAGCACGCTCAGCCCCGCCCGGGCGAACACCTCAGCGATGCCCGACCCCATCAGGCCGCAGCCGATCACTCCGACACGCGCGATGTCACTCACTCAGTTGCCCTTCGGTGGTGCTGGGGGTCGCCCAGCGACAGGTGGTACCGCAAGCTGTTGTCCAGCGGGGCGGGTGCACGGTAGGTGTGCACCGGTGCACCGCCCCGACGACGTTACTACTCCCTACCGGCCAGTAGGTCATCCCCTCCCTCCGGGTCGAACCGGCCGTCCCGTGCCCCCGGGGCCTTCTGCGGGCCTCCTTCCGGCCCCTCCCGCCCGCCTCCCGACGTGACCCTCCGGCAAACTTCCGACCACGTTCCGGCGATCTCGTCACGACCTCCCGGCGACCTCCCGGCGACGCCCCCGCGATCCTCCGGCGTCCTCCCGGCGCTTCCTCCAGGCGTCCGCGCCCGCCCCGGTCCGGCGGCTGCGCCGGACGGGTGGGCGCGTTCGCGTCGCACGTGCGCCCCGGCTCCGCGCCGCCCCGCGCCGGACAGAATGCGGGACGGTCCGCACACAGGCGAAGGGAGTACGGGGATGCCGACGGGGTCGCTCACGGGACAGGTCGCCCTGATCACCGGCGCCGGCCGGGGAATCGGCCGGGAGCTCGCGATCGGCCTCGCAGCCGAGGGCATGGCCGTCGGGCTGGTGGGGCGGACCCACGAGACCCTCACCGAGACCCTCAAGGAGTGCGTCCGGCACGGTGCACGCGGAGTCGCCGTCACCGCCGACGTCACCAGACCAGGTTCGGTCCGGGAGGCCGTCCGCCTGGTCGAACGCGACCTCGGCCCGGTCGACCTGCTGATCAACAACGCCGGCCAGATCGACCGCGCCGAGGTGCCGCTCTGGGAGACCGACGCCAACCAGTGGTGGCAGGTCGTGGAGGTCAACCTGCGCGGACCCTACAACCTGCTGCGCTGCGTCCTGCCCGGCATGGTCCGCCGCGGCAGCGGGCGCGTGATCAACCTCAACTCCGGCTTCGCGCTGCGCCCCGACGGCCACTACACCGCGTACGCCACCTCCAAGGGCGCGTTGCTCCAGCTCTCCGACAACCTCGCCGACTCGCTCGCCGAGCACCACGTGGTCGTCCTCGACATCAGCCCCGGCGCGGTCGCCACCGACATGACGGCCGGGATGCCGATGTTCCGGTCCACCAAGGAGTGGGGCTCCATCCCGTACATGGTCGCCGTCACCGTGGACGCCGCCCGAGGCCGCTTCGACGGGCTGCACGGGCGGTTCATCCACGCCGGGCGGGACGACCTGGAGGTTCTGGTCAACCGGGCCGGGGAGATCCGGGAGGCGGACGCGCGCACGCTCCGGCTCCGCCCGTACGGGCCGGACGACCCGATGGGCTGACCGCCCGGTCCGCGGGACGGCGGGCGGGCGCGTCCGCGGAACCCCGGCCGGCCCGGCCCGGCCCGGACCCGGCCCCGGCTCAGAGTGCGGTGAGTGCCGCCAGTTCCTCCGCGGTGAGCGAGCCCGGCGCCCGCCCGGTCCGGGCGAACGCCCCGGCCAGCCGCTGGAGCGCCTCGTTGAGCGGCGCCGCCACCCCGTGCAGCCGGGCCAGCAGCACGATCTCACCGTTCAGGTGGTCGGCCTCGATCGAGCCGGTGCCGCGCGCCAGGCTCTGCCAGGACGACGAGCCGGTGCGACCCTCGCCCGCCACCGGTGCGAGCCGCAGCGTCTCCCGGGCCTCGACGAACTGCTCGGCCAGGTCGTGGTGCGGGACGCCGGCGGCGGCCAGCACGGCGGCGCCCTCGGCCGTCACCCGGTCGCGGAGGGCGCCCAGCGGACCGTCCTCGATCCGGCCGGCCACCGCGTCCAGCGCGTTGGCCAGGTTGCCGAGCAACTTGGTGTACTTCCAGCGCATCACGTCCTCCTCCAGCGGCACGCTGAAGGAGGACCCGGCGAGGTCCGCGGCGATCGCCGCCGCCCGCCCGCCCGTCCCGGCCGGGTAGCCGCCGAGCCGCAGGATCCCGCTGACCGGCGTCCCCGCCGCGCTCACCCGGCCCGGCTCCAGGTGGGTGGACGGCATCCACACGTACACGCCGAGCACCTCACGGAAGAGCCGCAGCGCCAGCCGCTCGTTCTCCACCCCGTTCTGCGCGCAGACCAGCGGCAGCCGCTCGCCGGCGGTGCCGCCGCCGGCCACCGGGCGGGGTTCCCCGGCGGCCGGCGGGGTGGGGTTGTACTTGTTGTTCTCGGCGTGGCCGTGGGGGTCGGCGGTTCGCTTCGCGAGGAGGGCGGGCCCCCCCACGGCCGGGATCCGCAGCGTCCGGGTGCCCTCCGGGGTGCCGAACCGGAGGCCGGTCTCCCGCAGCGCGGCCAGATGGGCGCCGCGCGCCACCAGGACCACCTCGTGCCCGCCCTCGTGCAGCCGGGCACCGATCGTGCCGCCCACCGCACCCGCCCCGATGATGATGTAGCGCATGCGGGAAGCATGGCACGCACGTGCGGGAGGCGGCCGGGCTCTTCCGCGGCACCGCCCGGCGGGCCCGCGCCCCACGGGCCGGGCGCCCCGCGCCGGGTGCCCTGCGCCGGGTGCCCTGCGGGGCGGTGTCGCGGCTACGCGAAGAGGCGGCTGGCGGTGACCGGGGTCAGGCCGGCCCCGGCGAGGCCGTCCAGGATCGCGGGGAGCGCGTCCACCGTGCACTGGTGACCCAGGTGCAGGGCCACCACCGAGCCGGCGCGCACCGAACCGAGCACCCGGCGCTGCAGCTCGGCCGCGCTCGGGTCGCTGTAGTCCCGGGGGTCCACGTCGAACGCCAGCACGTGTTCGTACCCGACGGCCTTCGCCTGCTCGCGCACCATCGCCGTGGCGTACTGGGCGGCCGACGGGCGGAACCAGCGGCCGATCGAGCCGGTCAGCCGCTGCAGCCGCTCCGCGCACTGGGCGATCTCGGCGCGCGCCCGGTCGGGGGTCATGGTGGAGATGTTCTGGTGGTTCTGGGTGTGGTTGCCCAGTTCGTGGCCGCCGTCCAGGATCCGCCGGGCCATCTGCGGCTGCTGGTCCAGCCAGCTTCCGACGGCCAGCACGGTGAGCCCGACGCCGCGCCGTTCGGCGGTCTCCAGCAGGGCGGTGGCGAGCCGCGGGTCGCCGCTGCCGTGGAAGGTCAGCGCGACATTGCGGCGGGTACGCGGCCCGTACGCCACCTCGACCGGGGTACCGGGCGCCAGGGGCGGGAGCACCGGCGGTGCGGGCGGTGCGGACGGGGTGGTGGCGGCTCCCGGACCTGCCCCCGGATCGGCTGCCGGGCCCGCCGCCGGTGCTTCTGCCGCCGGGCCCGTCGGCGCGGGGGTGCCCGCCGCGCCGGAGGAGCCACCGGCCGCCGGCGAGGCGGGACCCTCCGCCTCCGCCCACGCCGGGTCGACGGTGCCCGCCGGGTCGATCGTGCCCGGGCGGACGGCCAGCGCCCCCGGATCGGCCCGGCGGGCGACGCTGTCGCCGCAGGCGCCGACGAGCCCGCCGACGGCGGTCAGAGCGGCCAGCTTGGCGGTGGTGCGCAGGACGCTGCGCCGATCGACAGTCATCGGCAGCAAGCATAGAGAGGGCGGCACCCCGCGGCGACCGGTGGGAAGAGCCCGAGGGCTCGGCCGCCGACGCGCACGGGGGCCATCGTTCGAATGCTGCGGAAACCTGAACTCCCGCTGTTTCGGGGGTCCGTCGTCGGTTACGATCGCCGCGCACCGGGGCGGAGGGGGCACGGCACACCGGGCCCGCCGACCGCACCCGGTACGGGGGACGCCGCCGGCACCGGCCGGAGGTGAACGCGGTGAACGACAGGGGGCGGCAGATGACCGAGGACACGACGACGGCGAGCACGGGGATCGGAACCGACTGGGAGTGGGCGCGCGCCGACGACTGGCAGCCCCCGACCGAGCTCGACACCGGCGTCCCGCACACCGCCCGGATGTACGACTACTACCTCGGCGGCAAGGACAACTTCGAGGCCGACCGGAAGGCCGCCGAGGCCGCCATCGCCGCCTACCCGGCGCTGCCGCTGCTGGCTCGCACCAACCGTGAATTCCTCGGCCGCGCCGTCGAGTTCGCCGCCGGCCGGGGCATCCGGCAGTTCCTCGACATCGGTACCGGCATCCCGACCGTCGGCTCCACCAACGAGATCGCCCAGCGGGTCGCCCCGGACGCCCGGGTCGTCTACGTCGACAACGACCCGATCGTGGCCACCCACGCCCGCGCCCTGCTGGCCGGCCACCCGGCGGGCCACACCTCCGTCATCGAGGGCGACCTGCGCGAGCCCGAGGCGATCCTCGACCACCCCGGCCTGCGCGCCGCCATCGACCTCGGCGAGCCGGTCGCCCTGATGCTCGTCGCCGTCCTGCACTTCATCCGGGACGAGGACGGCGCCGAACGGATCGTCCGCACCCTGCGCGACGTGCTCGCCCCCGGCAGCGCGCTGATCCTCTCCCACGGCAGCCCCGACTTCGCCTCCCGGGAGAGCGCCGCCGAGGGCACCCGGATCTACCGCAGCGCGAGCGCGCCCCTGGTGCTGCGCCCGCGCGCCGCCGTCGAGCCGTTCTTCGGCGACTTCGAGTTCGTCGGCCCCGGCCTGGTCCAACTTCCGCTCTGGCGGCCGGAGTCCGGCCACATCCGGACCACCGACCTGCCGGAGGGCTGGCAGGACGTCTCCGCCTACGCCGGCGTCGCCTTCAAGCGCTGAGCCGTCGGCCGCCCCTGACGCACCGTCGGATCAGGGGGCGGCGTGCGGGTGGGCCGGGGGGCGGTGCTGTTCGGCGCCGCCACCCGAGACCCCGGCGAGGCCGCCCACCGCGAGGAACGCCCCCGGCCCGCTGCACGGGCGGGCCCGATCGCCGCAGGTCCGGTGCCCGGGCGGACGGAAAACCGCGCGACGGCGCCGGGCGTCCGGTGTTAGCTTGCGACGTATGCGACCCCTGAACGAGACCGACATCCGCGCGTCCTTCGTCAACTGCTCCAAGGGCGAGGCCCGTCGGCTCAACCTGCCCCGAGGCATGGCCGAACTCCCCTGGGAGAACCTGGACTTCCTCGGCTGGCGGGACCAGGGCGCCCCCGACCGCGGCTACCTGGTGGCGGAGCACGGCGGCGAGCTGGTCGGTGTCACGCTGCGGGTGCCGTCGTTCCGGCGCAGCCTGACCAAGACCAACGTCTGTTCGCTCTGCGTCACGGCGCACGCGGGTTCCGGCGTCGCGCTGCTCACCGCCCGGCGCGCCGGTGCGGCGGGGCGGGAGGGGAACACGGTCGGCACGTACATCTGCGCGGACCTGGCCTGCTCGCTCTACCTGCGCGGCCTGAAGAAGTCCGCGCTGGTGACCCGGCCCGACGAGTCGCTCCCGCTGGAGGACCAGATCGCCCGCACGCTGGCGAACCTGGACACCTTCCTCACCCAGGTCCGGACGGACACCCTGGCTTCCTGACCGCCGTCCGGCCGGGTCGGCCGCGGCGGGGTCGGCGGGCCGGGGACCCGGCCCGCCGTGCTACTGGCCGCGCAGCTGGTTCATGTCCCGGCGGTCCCGCTTGGTGGGCCGCCCGGCGCCCCGGTCGCGCAGGCCGGGCACGGCCAGCAGCTCGCGCGGCGGCCTCGGGGGACTGTTGTCCACCAGGCACTCCGCCGCGACCTCGGCGCCGACCCGCTTGCGGATCAGCTTCCGCACCACGACGACCCGCTCGTAGCCCTCCTGGCGCACCCGCACCTCGTCGCCGGGCTTCAGCGACTGGGCCGGCTTGGCCCGCTCGCCGTTGACCCGGACGTGCCCGGCCTTGCAGGCGTCGGCCGCCGCCGACCGCGTCTTCGCGAGCCGCACCGACCAGATCCAGCTGTCCACCCGGACGCTTCCCTCGACATCGACCATCCTCCGAGCCTACCGAGACCGCCCGGGCGGCCCCTACCTCAGCCGGACGGACCCCGCCACCGGACGGGACCGGACGGGACCGGACGGTACCGAAGGCGCTACCGGCGGTCGGGTGCCTCCTGGACGGCCCAGCCGTTGCCGTCCGGGTCGCTGAAGAAGACGAACGAGTTCCACTCGCCGCCACGCCCGTCCACCCGGGTCCCGTCCTCGAAGTGCTGCACCGGGCTGACCTCCACGCCCCGCGCGACCAGCTCGGCGTGCGCCCGGTCGATGTCCGGCACCACCAGTTGGAGACCCTTCAGCGAGCCGGGCGGCGCCTCCGTCATCCCGGCGCCCACCACGATCGAGCAGCCGGATCCGGGGGGTGTCAGCTGGACGACCCGCACGCCGTCCCGGATCCGGGTGTCGTGGTCGACGGTGAAACCGGCCTGTTCCTCGTAGAAGACCTTGGCCCGGTCCACGTCCGACACCGGGACCACCACCACTTCGAGCTTCCAGTCCATGGCCTCGCCCCTTCCTTCGGGCCCCTCCAGTATCGGCCGAGGCCCCGATGCGCGCCCGGCGCCCGGCCCCGGGCGGTGAACCGCGCCGATCAGCCCCCCGTCGGCCCGGTTTACCCGCCCAGCCCGTACGACCCCGCTACGCGCCCCCGCAACGCGTCCCCGCACCCGTGATCCCGGGCCCGCCGTCGCCGCCCACCGGGCCCGCCCGCCGGTCGGCTAGCCTGGGCCACGATGAACCGCCTCTCGACGCCCGCCGCCGCGACCCCCTTCGCCACTCCCTGGGGCAGCCTCGACCTCACCCGCTACCCGGAGGACCCGCGCGAGCTGCTGCGCGCCTGGGACGCCGCCGACGAGTACCTGCTGCGGCACCTGGCCGGTGAGGCCGACTCCGCCCAGGGCGGGGCCACCGACCTCACGGGCCGGGCGGTCACCGTCCTCGGCGACCGCTGGGGCGCCCTGGCCACCGCGCTCGCGCGGTTCGCTCCCGCCCAGATCAGCGACTCGCACCTCGCCCAGCGGGCCACCCGCGCCAACCTCGCGCGGGCCGGCGCCGACCCGGCCGCCGTCCGGCTGCTCACCACCCGGGACGCCCCGCCCGCGCGGATCGACGTCCTGCTGGTGCGCGTCCCCAAGAGCCTCGCGCTGCTGGAGGACCAGCTGCACCGGCTCGCCCCGGCCGTCCACCCGGACACCGTGGTGATCGGCACCGGCATGGTCACCGAGATCCACACCTCCACCCTCCAGCTCTTCGAGCGCATCCTCGGGCCGACCCGGACCTCGCTCGCCGTCCGCAAGGCCCGGCTGATCTTCTGCACGCCGGACCGGACGCTCGACCCCGGCCCCAACCCCTGGCCGCACCGCTACGCGCTGCCCGCCGACATCGGTCCTGCCGCCGGCCGCACCGTGGTCAACCACGCCGGCACCTTCTGCGCGGACCGCCTCGACATCGGTACCCGGTTCCTGCTCGCCCACCTGCCGACCGCGGCGCCGGGTGACCGGGTCGTCGACCTCGGCTGCGGGAACGGGGTCGTCGGCACCGCCGCCGCCCTGGCCTCGCCCGGCGCCGAACTGGTCTTCGTCGACGAGTCCCACCAGGCGGTGGCCTCGGCGGAGGAGACCTTCCGCGCCAACCTCGGCCCGGACGCCCCCGCCGAGTTCCTGACCGCCGACGCGATGACGGCCGAGGCGGTGCCCCCCGGGTCGGTGGACCTCGTCCTCAACAATCCGCCGTTCCACTCGCACCAGGCCACCACCGACGCGACCGCGTGGCGGATGTTCACCGGTGCCCGTCGCGCCCTGCGGCCGGGCGGTGAGCTCTGGGTGGTCGGCAACCGGCACCTCGGCTACCACGAGAAGCTCCGCCGTCTCTTCGGCAAGTGTCAACTCGTCGCCGGCAACCCGAAGTTCGTCGTCCTGCGGGCCGTCCGCCGGTGAACCGCCGGGGGCCGGGCCGACGGGGTGCGGTCGGGCCGGTCCCGTGCGGGCCGTTCTCCCCCTAAGTAAGGGTAGCCTAAGCTAATCGCCGACGACGGGCGGACGATCGCCCGCGCGGTCGGAGCGCCCTGTCCTCGGACGTGGGGGTGGGGCGTGCCCGTTGCGGCGCCCCTCGCCCCACTCCTTGCATGAATGTTCCGTACTGCGTATATTCATGCCACGACGAAGGAGGGAATGCCATGGCATTGCGAGTCGCCGTCGCCGGCGCGAGCGGATACGCGGGCGGTGAGGTGCTGCGTCTGCTGCTCGGCCACCCGGAGGTGGAGATCGGGGCGCTGACCGGCGGTTCGAACGCCGGCACCAGACTGGGCCTGCTGCAGCCGCACCTGCTGCCGCTCGCCGACCGGATCCTGGAGCCCACCACCACCGAGGTGCTGGCCGACCACGACGTGGTGTTCCTGGCGCTGCCGCACGGACAGTCCGCCGCCGTCGCCGAGGAACTCGGCGGGAACGTGCTGGTCGTCGACTGCGGGGCCGACTTCCGGCTCAAGGCCGCCGCCGACTGGGAGCAGTTCTACGGCTCCGCGCACGCCGGCACCTGGCCGTACGGGCTGCCCGAGCTCCCCGGCCACCGTGCCGCGCTCAAGGGCAGCAACCGCATCGCCGTCCCCGGCTGCTACCCGACCGCCGTCTCGCTCGCCCTCTTCCCCGCGTACGCGGCCGGACTCGCCGAGCCCGAGGCCGTCATCGTCGCCGCCTCCGGCACCTCCGGCGCCGGCAAGGCGGCCAAGACCCACCTGCTCGGCAGCGAGGTCATGGGCAACGTCAGCGCGTACGGCGTCGGCGGCGTCCACCGGCACACCCCGGAGATGTCCCAGAACCTCACCCCGCTCGCGGGCGAGCCGGTCGCGGTCTCCTTCACCCCCACGCTCGTCCCCATGCCGCGCGGCATCCTCGCCACCTGCTCCGCCAAGGCGAAGCCCGGCGTGACGGCCGAGAGCCTGCGCGCCGCCTACACCGGGGCGTTCGCCGACGAGCCGTTCGTCCGCCTGCTGCCCGAGGGGCAGTGGCCGCAGACCAGCAGCGTCTACGGCTCGAACGCCGCCCTCGTCCAGATCGCCCTGGACGAGGCCACCGGGCGGATCATCGCGATCAGCGCGATCGACAACCTGGTCAAGGGCACCGCCGGTGGCGCGGTGCAGAGCATGAACATCGCCCTGGGCCTGCCCGAGGAGCTGGGCCTTCCCGTGAACGGAGTCGCACCGTGACCGACCACCAGAACCTCGGAGTGACGGCCGCCAGGGGCTTCCGCGCCGCCGGTGTCACCGCCGGCATCAAGGCCTCCGGCACCCCGGACCTCGCCCTGGTCGTCAACGACGGGCCCTCGCTCGCCGCCGCCGGCGTCTTCACCGCCAACCGGGTCAAGGCCGCCCCCGTGCTCTGGTCCGAGCAGGTCCTCAAGGGCGGCTCGGTCTCCGCCGTCGTCCTCAACTCCGGTGGCGCCAACGCCTGCACCGGCCCGCTCGGCTTCCAGGACACCCACGCCACCGCCGAGAAGGTGGCCGAGGAGCTCAAGCTCAACGCCGGTGAGGTCGCCGTCGCGTCCACCGGTCTGATCGGCGTCCGCCTCCCGATGGACCTGCTGCTCCCCGGCGTCGCCACCGCCGCCGCCGAGCTGAGCGCCACCGGCGGCGAGGCCGCCGCGATCGCCATCAAGACCACCGACACCGTCCACAAGACGGCCCAGGTCACCAGCCCCGCCGGCTGGACGGTCGGCGGCATGGCCAAGGGCGCCGGCATGCTGGCCCCCTCCCTGGCCACCATGCTCGTCGTCCTCACCACCGACGCCGACCTGGACGCCGCCGCCCTGGACGCCGCACTGCGCGGCGCCACCCGCACCACCTTCGACCGGATCGACTCCGACGGCTGCATGTCCACCAACGACACCGTGCTGCTGCTCGCCTCCGGCGCCTCCGGCACCACCCCGGACACCGCCGAGTTCGACGAGGCGGTCCGCACCGTCTGCGCCGACCTCGCCCGCCAGCTCATCGGCGACGCCGAGGGCGCGAGCAAGGACATCCGGATCGACGTCACCGGCGCCGCCACCGAGGACGAGGCCGTCGAGGTGGCCCGGACCATCGGCCGCAACAACCTCCTCAAGTGCGCCATCCACGGCCAGGACCCCAACTGGGGCCGCGTCCTGGCCGCGATCGGCACCACCGCCGCCACCTTCGACCCCGACCGGCTCGACGTCGCCATCAACGGCGTCTGGGTCTGCCGCGACGGCAGCGTGGGAGAGGACCGCGATCTCGTCGACATGACCGGCCGCGAGGTGGTCGTCATCGCCGACCTCAACGCCGGCGAGGCCACCGCCACCCTGTGGACCAACGACCTCACCGCCGACTACGTGCACGAGAACAGCGCCTACTCCTCCTGAGACCTGCTACCTGAGCCGGGGACAGAAAACGTGCAGATCGCACCCAAGGGCGAACAGGCCCGCAACAACACCGCGTTGCCCAAGGCCCTGACGCTCATCGAGGCGCTGCCGTGGCTGGAGCGGTTCCACGGCAAGACCGTCGTCATCAAGTTCGGCGGCAACGCCATGGTGGACGACGAGCTCAAGGCGGCCTTCGCCCAGGACGTCGTCTTCCTCCGCTACGCCGGCCTCCACCCGGTCGTGGTGCACGGCGGCGGCCCGCAGATCAGCGCCCAGCTCGACCGGCTCGGCCTGGAGTCCTCCTTCACCAACGGACTCCGGGTCACCACCCCCGAGACCATGGACGTGGTCCGGATGGTGCTCGCCGGCCAGGTCCAGCGCGAACTGGTCGGGCTGCTCAACGGCCACGGCCCGTTCGCGGTCGGCATGACCGGCGAGGACGCCCACACCATGACGGCCGTCAAGCGGTACGCGGTCGTCGACGGCGAGCAGGTCGACATCGGCCTGGTCGGCGACATCGTCAACATCGAGGCGGGCGCGGTGAAGGCGCTCATCGCCGACGGCCGCATCCCCGTGATCTCCTCGATCGCCCGGGGCGTCGACGGCCACGTCTACAACATCAACGCCGACACCGCCGCCTCCGCCCTCGCGGTCGCGCTCGGCGCGGAGATGCTCGTCGTCCTCACCGACGTCGAGGGTCTCTACAAGGACTGGCCGAACTCCGACGACGTGATCAGCCAGCTCAGCGCGGGCGAGCTGGAGGAGCTGCTGCCCGGCCTGGCCAGCGGGATGCTCCCGAAGATGGAGGGCTGCCTGCGCGCCGTCCGCTCCGGCGTCGGCACCGCCCGCGTGCTGGACGGCCGGGTGGCGCACAGCCTGCTGCTGGAGATCTTCACCGACGAGGGCATCGGCACGATGGTCGTGCCGGACGACGAAACGACCGTGACCGGGGGACTGGCATGACTTCCAACGAGCAGCTCACCGAGCGGTGGCAGCACGCTTTCACCGACAACTACGGCACGCCCCGGATCCCGCTGGTCCGCGGCGAGGGCAGCAAGCTGTGGGACGCGGACGGCAAGGAGTACACCGACCTGCTCGGCGGCATCGCCGTCAACGTGCTCGGCACCGCCCACCCGGCGATCGTCGCGGCCGTCGGCCGGCAGATCGCCACCCTCGGCCACATCTCCAACCTCTTCATGGCCGAGCCGACCATCAGCCTCGCCGAGCGGCTGCTCGCGCTCGACGGCCGCGCGGGCCGGGTCTTCTTCTGCAACTCCGGAGCCGAGGCCAACGAGGCCGCCTTCAAGATCGGCCGCCGGACGGGCCGCACCCATGTCGTCGCCCTGGAGGGCGGCTTCCACGGACGCACCATGGGCGCCCTCGCGCTCACCGGCCAGCCCGCCAAGCAGGAGCCGTTCCGCCCGCTGCCCGGCGACGTCACCCACGTCCCGTTCGGCGACGTCGAAGCGCTGCGGGCGGCCGTCACCACCGAGACCGCCGCCGTCTTCCTGGAGCCGATCCAGGGCGAGAACGGCGCCGTCCCGCTGCCCGACGGCTACCTCGCCGCGGCCCGGGAGATCACCCGCGCCACCGGCACCCTGCTCGTCCTGGACGAGATCCAGACCGGCATCGGCCGGACCGGCCACTGGTACGCCCACCAGGCGTTCGAGGGGGTCGAGCCGGACGTCGTCACGCTCGCCAAGGGGCTCGGCGGCGGCCTGCCGGTCGGCGCGGTGCTCGCCTTCGGCGAGGCCGCCGACCTGCTGACCCCCGGTCAGCACGGCACCACCTTCGGCGGCAACCCGGTGGTGGCGGCCGCCGCCCTCGCCGTCCTGGACACCATCGAGTCCGAGGGCCTGCTGGAGCACGTCCGCAAGATCGGCGACCGGCTGCGGCACGGCGTCGAGGCGATCGGCGACCCGCTGGTCTCGCACGTGCGCGGCGCCGGCCTGCTGCTCGGCATCGTCCTCACCGAACCGGTCGCGGGCGCGATCCAGGCAGGGCTCCAGGAGGCCGGCTTCCTCGTCAACGCCGCCGTCCCGGACGCGATCCGGCTCGCCCCGCCGCTGGTGCTCACGGAGGAGGAGGCGGACGCCTTCCTCGCCGCCCTGCCGGACGTCCTCCGGGCGGTCCGCGAGGGCGCCCCGGGCGATGCGAACCGAGCGTAGTCCGGGAGAATAATCACATGACCGTTCCCCACTCCGGCCAACCCGCCGCCGGCCCGACGCCGCAGGTCCCCCAGACCCGCACCGCGCGCCACCGGCGGATCGTGGACCTGCTCACCCGCCAGCCCGTGCGCTCGCAGAGCCAGCTCGCCAAGCTGCTCGCCGACGACGGACTGGTGGTCACCCAGGCCACCCTCTCCCGGGACCTGGACGAGCTGGGTGCGGTGAAGATCCGCAACCGGGACGGCGCGCTCATCTACGCCGTCCCGGCCGAGGGCGGCGACCGCACCCCCCGCGCACCGATGGGGGAGTCCGCCACCGAGGGCCGGATGGCCCGGCTGGCCGGCGAGCTCATGGTCTCCGCCACCGCCTCCGGCAACCTCGTCGTGCTGCGCACCCCGCCGGGTGCCGCCCAGTTCCTCGCCTCGGCGATCGACCAGGCGGAGGTCTTCGAGATCATCGGCACCATCGCCGGGGACGACACCGTCCTGCTGATCAGCCGGGACCCGGCGGGCGGCCAGGCCCTCGCCGACCACCTGATGCAGCTCGCCCAGGCGAAGGCCCAGTAGCGGCATCCCCTTCCGTGGGCCCGGTTTCCCCGGGCCCACAGTCGTATCCGCGGCCCCGTCCACGGCCCGACCGACCGGCCCGACCGGCCCGACCGGACCGACCGGCCCGCCCTCGGCCCGCCCGAAGTTCGCCCGCAGCACGCCCGAAGTCCCGTCCGTCACCCCGCCGGCAGCCCCGTTCGTGGAAGCTCCCGGTCGGCGTTTTGAGTTTCATACGGAGTAGTGCATACTTATGCCTATCGCCGTAAGCCTGTTCGCACTGTTGTGAAGGAGAAAGCCGTGACCGAGCGCGTCGTACTCGCCTACTCGGGCGGTCTGGACACGTCCGTCTGCATCGGCTGGATCGCCGAGGAGACGGGTGCCGAGGTCATCGCCGTCGCCGTCGACGTCGGCCAGGGCGGCGAGGACCTGGACGTCATCCGCCAGCGGGCGCTGGACTGCGGTGCCGTCGAGGCCGAGGTCGCGGACGCCCGCGACGAGTTCGCCGACGAGTACTGCCTCCCGGCCATCAAGGCCAACGCCCTCTACCAGGGCGAGTACCCGCTCGTCTCCGCCCTGTCCCGGCCGGTCATCGTCAAGCACCTGGTCGCCGCCGCGCAGAAGCACGGTGCCACCACCGTCGCCCACGGCTGCACCGGCAAGGGCAACGACCAGGTCCGCTTCGAGGTCGGCATCCAGTCGCTGGCCCCCCAGCTGAAGTGCATCGCCCCGGTCCGCGACTACGCGATGACCCGGGACAAGGCGATCGCCTTCGCCGAGGCCAAGGGCCTGCCGATCGCCACCACCAAGAAGTCCCCGTACTCGATCGACCAGAACGTCTTCGGGCGGGCCGTCGAGACCGGCTTCCTGGAGGACATCTGGAACGCCCCGATCGAGGACGTCTACGAGTACACCCAGAACCCGGCCACCCCGCGCGAGGCCGACGAGGTGGTCATCACCTTCGACGCCGGCGTCCCGGTCGCCGTGGACGGCCGCAAGGTGACCGTCCTCCAGGCCATCGAGGAGCTCAACAAGCGGGCCGGCGCCCAGGGCATCGGCCGGCTCGACATGGTCGAGGACCGGCTCGTCGGCATCAAGTCGCGGGAGATCTACGAGGCCCCCGGCGCGATCGCGCTGATCACCGCCCACCAGGCGCTGGAGAACGTCACGGTCGAGCGCGAGCTGGCCCGCTACAAGCGGCAGGTCGAGCAGCGCTGGGCCGAGCTGGTCTACGACGGCCTCTGGTTCTCCCCGCTCAAGCGCGCCCTGGACGGCTTCGTCAACGAGGCCAACCAGCACGTCTCCGGCGAGATCCGGCTGGTGCTGCACGGCGGCCGGGCCGTCGTCAACGGCCGGAAGTCCGACCAGTCGCTGTACGACTTCAACCTCGCCACCTACGACACCGGCGACACCTTCGACCAGTCGATGTCCAAGGGCTTCATCGAGATCTTCGGGCTGTCCTCGAAGATCGCCGCCCGCCGCGACCTCGGCTGAGTCCCCGGCCCGACAACCGGCCCGACCTCCGGCCCGACCTCCGTCCCGACCTCCGTCCGAACCCCCGGACGGGCCCGGGCCGAACCGCCCCGACCGGGGCCCGAACCACCTCTCCCGGTCCCGGCCGCGCCCACCCCCGCGGCCGGGACCACCCCTCCCGAACCCTCTCGCGCAAAGGAGCCCGTGCGATGTCCGCCGACCAGACCACCTCCGGTGGCGACGTCCGCCTCTGGGGCGCCCGCTTCGCCGACGGCCCGTCCGAGGCACTGGCGAGGCTCTCCGCCTCGGTGCACTTCGACTGGCGCCTCGCGCCGTACGACATCGCCGGCTCCAAGGCCCACGCCCGCGTCCTGCACAAGGCCGGCCTGCTCTCCGACGAGGAACTCGCCGGCATGCTGGACGGGCTCGCCCGGCTGCTCACCGACGTCGAGGCCGGCACCTTCACCGGCACCGTCGCCGACGAGGACGTCCACACCGCCCTGGAGCGCGGTCTGCTGGAGCGGCTCGGCCCCGACCTGGGCGGCAAGCTGCGGGCCGGGCGCTCGCGCAACGACCAGATCGCCACCCTCTTCCGGATGTACCTGCGGGACCACGCGAAGATCATCGGCGGGCTGGTCCTCGACCTCCAGCACGCCCTGGTCGGCCTGGCCGAGGCCCACCCGGACACCGCCATGCCGGGCCGCACCCACCTCCAGCACGCCCAGCCCGTCCTCTTCGCCCACCACGTCCTCGCACACGTGCAGGCCCTCGGCCGGGACGCCGAGCGGCTGCGCCAGTGGGACACCCGCACCGCCGTCTCCCCGTACGGCTCCGGCGCGCTGGCCGGCTCCTCGCTCGGCCTCGACCCGGAGGCCGTCGCCGCCGACCTCGGCTTCGAGCGGGGCTCGGTCGGCAACTCCATCGACGGCACGGCCTCGCGGGACTTCGTCGCCGAGTTCGCCTTCGTCACCGCGATGATCGGGATCAACCTCTCCCGGATCGCGGAGGAGGTGATCATCTGGAACACCAAGGAGTTCGGCTTCATCACGCTGCACGACGCCTTCTCCACCGGTTCGTCGATCATGCCGCAGAAGAAGAACCCGGACATCGCCGAGCTCGCCCGGGGCAAGTCCGGCCGGCTGATCGGCAACCTCACCGGTCTGCTCGCCACCCTCAAGGCGCTGCCGCTGGCCTACAACCGGGACCTCCAGGAGGACAAGGAGCCGGTCTTCGACTCCTGCGACACGCTGGAGGTGCTGCTGCCCGCCTTCACCGGCATGATGGCCACCCTCACCGTGCACCGGGAGCGGCTGGAGGAGCTGGCCCCGGCCGGGTTCTCGCTCGCCACCGACATCGCCGAGTGGCTGGTCAAGCAGGGCGTGCCGTTCCGGGTCGCGCACGAGGTGGCGGGTGCCTGCGTCAAGGTGTGCGAGGCCGACGGCATCGAACTCGCCGACCTGACGGACGAGCAGTTCGCCGCGATCTCCCCGCACCTGACGCCCGAGGTCCGCTCGGTGCTCAGCGTGCACGGCGCGATCGCCTCGCGCAACGGCCGGGGCGGCACCGCCCCCGACGCCGTGGCGGTCCAGCTCGCCGAGCTCAAGGCGGACCTCGCGGTCCAGCAGGAGTGGGTCAAGGGCTGACGCCCGGTCACCGAACCGGGGGAGGGGCGCGACGGTCCGACCGTCGCGCCCCTTTCGCGTGGACGCGACCGGGCGGGCGTAACCGGCCGGGCCCGTACCCGGTCATCCACGGTATGTGCACCAACCTCCCGTTCGTCCCCTCCGCCGAGGACGAGGTCCTCGCCGAGCTGCGGCGCCGCCTCGTCCGGGAGGCAGTGGCCGCCCTGCCCGGCCGCTGCCCGCAGCTGATGGCCGCCCTCGTCGAGGACCCGCCGCCGACCTACCGCGAACTCTCCGAACGCCTCGGGATGCCGCGCGGGTCCATCGGGCCCACCCGCTCCCGCTGCCTCGCCTGCCTCCGGGCCCGCCTCCACGCCGAGCGCTACGCCTGAACCGACGCGGGGCGCGGTCCCGCCCCGCGCCCTCCGGCCCCGGCCATCCGCCGCGTCGTCGCGCCACCGTCCGACCCCCGTCCGGCTCCGGAACCGGGCCCTCGACCGGCCCCGTCGGGCGTGACCCTCGCCACGTCCGGCGGCCGAAAGGTTGAGGGCAGCTGACGCGCGGGTAAGGCGCTGGCGAACGTAGCTCTTGACGGTGGCGCGGTCGCTCGGATACTGACCGTGAGCACGCCATCGGCGGCACGGCCCTCACCAGGGCCGCGCGGCTGGTACGTTCGTGCGCCACCCCCGGTCCGGGAAGACCCCCGGCCGGGACATCTCCGGCAGGGCATCCGGTGCGACACCCTCACGTTCGCGCGCCGGGCACAACGATGGGGAGGCCCCCGCACATGGGCATGACCGTGATCATCTCGACCGCCGAGGCGGAGGACGCGGAGCAGATCCTCAAGCTCCAGTACCTCGGCTACCAGACCGAGGCCGAACTCTACGGCGACTGGGCCATCGAGCCCCTGACACAGTCGTTGGAGAGTCTGCGCGCCGAACTGACCGAACAGCACTTCCTCGTCGCCCGCCTCGGCGGCGAGATCGTCGGCACCGTACGCGGCCGGGTCGGCCCCGACGGCGTCGGCCGGATAGGGCGCCTGGTCGTCCACCCCCGGATGCAGCGGCACGGCCTCGGCGGCCGACTGCTGGAGGCACTGGAACACCGCCTCGCGGAGGACGGCGCGGTGAGCTCCTACCGGCTGTTCACCGGCCACCGCAGCCTGGGCAACCTGCGTCTCTACGCCCGCCAGGGGTACCGGCAGACCACCGTGGAGCAGATCAGCGGCCGGCTGAGCCTGGTCCACCTGGAGAAGCCCGCCGAGGTCGAGCTCGCCGCCACGGCCTGACCCTCCGCCGTACCCTCCCGATCCGGCGCCGCCATCATTCGGACCTCCGAAGGCGGCGCCGGTCGGCATTGATGCAGGTCAGGGCCATGAGCGTCCGTATTGCGGACAGCTGGTCCGAATAGTTGGGACCACATCGACCCATCTGATTTACTGGCTCACATGACTGCGACGACGAAATGGACCCCCACCGGCACCCTGCCGGCAGGTGAGCGTGCCATGTGCCGTCGAATGTGTCACCGCTGAGGGCCACCGTTCCCTCCCCCTCGCCGCCGGCCGGGGGACCACATCTCGCGCCCCGAAGCGAGACCCGGCCGCTCCCGTCCGAGTGAGCGAGCCGAGCCTGCCGTCACCACCCCCTTCACCCCGCCTGCCCGTCCACGGGCGGGTGGCCGTCACCGTTGACACGTAAGGGCCACGCCGTCGCGCGGCCCGGCCGTCGACCGGCGACGATCAAGGGGTGGCAGGTCCGGACCCCCCTGGCGCAACGCCGTCCTCGTCGCCGACCGCAACCCGGTCCGGCGGTTGCACGCCGCCCGCCCCCGACCCACGGAAGCAGCTGTGATCACCACCACGGACCTCACCAAGGTCTACCGCTCAAGCGGCCGCGAGGTGACCGCCCTCGCCGGCGTCGACCTCCACGTCCGCCCCGGCGAGGTCTACGGCGTCGTCGGCACCAGCGGTGCCGGCAAGTCGACCCTCATCCGCTGCGTCAACATGCTGGAGCGCCCCAGCTCCGGGACCGTCACCGTGGACGGCGTCGAGCTCACCGCGCTGTCCGGCGGCGAGAACCGGGCCGGCAGGGAACTGCGCGAGGCCCGCCGCCGCATCGGCATGGTCTTCCAGCACTTCAACCTGCTCTCCTCGCGGACCGTCCAGCAGAACGTCGAGCTCCCCCTGGAGATCATGGGCCTGGACGGGGCCGAGCGCCGCCGCAAGGCCGCCGAGCTGCTCGACCTGGTCGGCCTCGGGGACAAGGCCCGCAGCTACCCCGGCCAGCTCTCCGGCGGTCAGAAGCAGCGGGTCGGCATCGCCCGCGCCCTCGCCGGCGACCCGAAGGTGCTGCTCTCCGACGAGGCCACCTCCGCACTCGACCCGGAGACCACCCGGTCGATCCTCAAGCTGCTGCGCGACCTCAACCAGCAGCTCGGCCTCACCGTCCTGCTGATCACCCACGAGATGGACGTCATCAAGTCCGTCTGCGACTCCGCCGCCCTGATGCGCGGCGGCAGGGTGGTCGAGTCCGGCGAGCTCACCGACCTGCTCGCCAAGCCCGGCTCGGAGCTCGCCCGCGAGCTCTTCCCGCTCAGCGAGTTCGGCACCGGCCACCCCGGCAGCACCGTCCTGGAGATCACCTTCCAGGGCGACAGCTCCGCCCGGCCGTTCGTCTCCCAGCTCGCCCGCACCTACCAGATCGACATCAACATCCTCGGCGCCGCCGTCGAGACCATCGCCGGCCGGATGGTCGGCCGGATGCGGGTCGAGCTGCCCGGCTCCCGCGCGGACAACGTGGTGCCGATCGGCTTCCTGCGCGAGCAGGGCCTACAGGTGGACGTGCTGGAGACGGCGAACGGAGCGGCGGCATGACCTGGGACCAGATGCAGGAACTGATGTGGCCCGCCACCTGGGAGACCCTCCAGATGGTCGGCGTCGCCACCGCCGGCACCGTACTGCTCGGCCTTCCGCTGGGCGTGCTGCTGGTCCTCACCGACAAGGGCGGCCTGCTGCAGAACCAGCCGGTCAACAAGGTGCTCGGCGCCGCGGTGAACATCGCCCGCTCGGTGCCGTTCATCATCCTGATGATCGCGCTGATCTCCTTCACCCGCTGGTTGGTCGGCACCTCCATCGGGTGGGAGGCCGCCACCGTGCCGCTCACCATCGGCGCGATCCCCTTCTTCGCGCGGCTGGTCGAGACCTCCGTCCGCGAGGTCGACCGCGGCCTGGTCGAGGCCGTCCAGGCCATGGGCGGCTCCACCTGGACCATCGTCCGCAAGACGCTGATCCCCGAGGCGCTGCCCGCCCTCGTGGCCTCCGTCACCACCACGATCATCACGCTGATCAGCTACTCCGCCATGGCCGGCGTGGTCGGCGGCGGCGGCCTCGGCACCCTCGCCATCAACTACGGCTACTTCCGCTTCGAGACCGCCTTCATGTGGATCATCGTCGCGGAACTGGTGATCATCGTGACCGTCGTCCAGCTGATCGGCGACCGGGCCGTCCGTGCCCTCGCCAACCGCGGACGCACCGGCGGCCGGACCCGCCTGCTCGGCCCGCGCGGCCGCACCCCCGCGGCCCCGGCCACCCCCGACGAGGACGTCGTCGCCCACTGACCTTCCGATGTCCGAACCCGGACCCGGCTCCCCGTATCACGCAGAAAGGCACTTTTCGTGCGCAACGCCCTGAAGTTCACCAGCGTCCTCGCCACCGCCGGCATCGCCCTCTCGCTCGCCGCCTGCGGCAGCAACGGCGACTCGGCGTCCTCCGACCCGAACGCCGCGCTCACCGTCGTCGCCAGCCCCACCCCGCACGGTCAGATCCTCAAGTACGTCAAGGACAACCTGGCGGAGAAGGCCGGCCTCAAGCTCACCATCAAGGAGGTCACCGACTACGTGACCCCCAACACCGCGGTGCAGGACGGCTCGGCCGACGCCAACTACTTCCAGCACGTGCCGTACCTGGAGGACTTCAACAAGAAGCACAACACCCAGATCGTCTCGGTCGAGACGGTCCACCTGGAGCCCCTGGGTGTGTACTCCAAGAAGGTCAAGACCATCGGCGACCTCAAGGACGGCGCCACCGTCGGCCTGCCGAACGACGCCACCAACGAGGGCCGCGCGCTCAAGCTGCTCGCCGACAACAACCTGATCACCCTCAAGGCCGGTGTCGGCACCGCCGCCACCCCCGCCGACGTCACCGCCAACCCGAAGAACCTCAAGTGGAAGGAGCTGGAGGCCGCCCAGCTGCCCCGCTCCATCGACGACCTCGACGCCGCCGTGATCAACGGCAACTACGCGCTGGACGCCGGCCTCAAGCCGGCCACCGACTCGCTGCTCCTGGAGAAGGCCGAGGGCAACCCCTACGCCAACATCCTGGCCGTCAAGCAGGGCAAGGAGAACGACCCGCGGGTCAAGAAGCTCGCCGAGCTGCTCCACTCGGCCGAGGTCAAGAAGTACATCGACGACACCTTCAAGGGTTCCGTCATCCCGGCGTTCTGACACCGGCGCGCCGAACCGCGCTCCGACCCGTCCCGCCGGACCCGCACCGGGCCCCCGCCGCACCTCGGCGGGGGCCCGGTCGGGCAGTATGCACCAGTGACGGTCCGACAGACCCGGAACTGACGTACCGTCGTGCGGTCCGTGCACCGCGTGAGACCCGGGCACCGGCGAGGCGTACGGTGTGTCCACGACCCGGCGAGGAGAGACGGCATGGCAGCGAGCTTCCCCGAGACCGCCATCAGCACCGAACGGCTGCTGCTGCGCCCGCTTGCGGAGGACGACGCCGCCGGCCTCGCCACGATGATGGCCGACGAACTCGTCCTGGCCTGGACCGACCTCCCGCACCCCTTCACCGAGTCCTACGCCGCCGAACTGGCCCGCAGTCTCGCCCCCGCCCACCGGGCCGCCGGCCGGGGCATCGTCTTCGCCGTCACCGAGCACCTCACCCAGCGGCTGGTCGGCCTGGTCGAACTGCGCGCCACCGACTGGCGGCTGCGCTCCACCGAGATCGCCTTCGTCACCGCCGCCTGGGCGCGCGGCGAGGGCTACGCGCCGGAGGCCGTCCTCGGCGTCGCCCAGTGGCTCTTCGAGGACCGCGGCTTCCTCCGCCTGGAGATGCGCACCGCCGCCGGCAACACCGCCGCCCAGCAGGTCGCGCAGAAGATCGGCGGCATCAGCGAAGGCGTCCTGCGCAGCGCGTGGATAGTGCGGGGTGAGGCCGGCGAGGTGGTGGAGGAGAGCCGCAGCGACCTCATCCTGTGGAGCCTGCTGCCGGAGGACATGGAGACCCCCGACACCGTCCAGGCCGGGGCCTGGCCCGGCGACCGCCACTACGTCCTGCGCGACTGACCCCCCGGGGCCGCCCGGTGCCCGGCCGCCCCGCCGCCCGTACGTGACGGACATGTGTGCGGGATGTCGCCGACGGGGGGATCTCACCCGGTAGCCTCTCCACCGGCGCCGTACGCGGGCGCAGCATGTCGGCGCACGGATGGCGAGGGGGAACAGCCGCAGATGGCTGACCGGATCACGGTCATCGGGTGGGACGGCACCCCGCTGACCGAGGCCGCCGCAGCGGCCCTCGCCGCAGCGACCCTGGTGGCCGGCG
Organism: Kitasatospora sp. NPDC058406; assembly: GCF_042722765.1. Classification (NCBI taxonomy): domain Bacteria; kingdom Bacillati; phylum Actinomycetota; class Actinomycetes; order Kitasatosporales; family Streptomycetaceae; genus Kitasatospora; species Kitasatospora sp. NPDC058406. The sequence goes on along the minus strand of NZ_JBHXKE010000070.1, from coordinate 11,871 downwards.
CCCCGTACCAGCTCAGGACCCTCCCGGTGCCGCCCGCCGCCGAGCGCGTCATCCTCGGCAGCATCCGGCCGGCCGCCCGCCGGATCGCGGAGCACCGCGGCGCGGCCGTCGTCATCGCCGAGGGGGACCCGGGCTTCTTCGGTGTGGTGCGCACCCTGCGCCGCCCCGAGTACGGCCTCGAACTGGAGGTCCTGCCCGCCGTCTCCTCCGTCGCGGCCGCCTTCGCCCGGGCCGGCATGCCCTGGGAGGACGCCCAGGTGGTCAGCGCCCACGGCGGCCGGCTGCGCCGTGCAGCCAACGTCTGCCGGGCCAACCCGAAGGTCGCCGTGCTCACGGCTCCCGGCGCCGGGCCCGCCGAACTCGCCCTCATGCTCCGTGGCGTGCACCGCACCTTCGTGGTCTGCGAGGCGCTCGGCACGCCCGACGAGGACGTCACCGTGCTCACCTCCGACCGTGTCGCCGACCACGTCTGGCGCGACCCGAGCGTGGTGCTGGTGATCGGCGGCAGCAGCGGCGGCGGCCCCGGTGGGGGACCGCAGGCCGGCACGGCCTCCGAGGCGGCCGGCTGGATCGCCGGCCGTCCGGTCGGGTACCCCGGCGTGGAACGGGGCTGGGCGCTCCCGTCCGACGCCTACACGGGCGCCGGGCGCGCGGGGGGCGAGCCCGGCGCGTCCGAAACGCTCCCCTCGCACGTGCGCGCCCTGGTGCTGGCCCGCCTGGGGGCCCGCCCTGGCGACCTGGTCTGGTCGGTGGGGGCAGGCAGCGGCGAGCTCGCCGTGGAGGCGGCCCGGTTCGGTGCCGCCGTCGTCGCCGTCGAGTCCGACCGCGCGGCCTGCGCCCGGCTGGCCGTCAACGCCCGCCGCTACGGGGTCGAGGTGGAGATCGTGCAGGGCCGCGGCCCCGAGGTGCTGGGCGGACTCCCGGAGCCCGATGCGGCGGTGGTCGAGTCGGGCGGTGCCGACGTGGTGCGCGCCGTCCTGTCCCGCCGCCCCGAGCGGGTCGTGGCGGTGGCCCGCACCCTCGGCGAGGCGGAGGAGGTCCGCCGGGCGATCGCCGGAGCGGGTTATCGCGCGGACGGCGCACTCCTCCAGTCCGCGCCGCTGCTCGCGCCCGCCGCGGCCCCTGTCGCCGCGTCGGCTTCCGCACCCGCCGCCGCGGCGGACACCGGCTCCGGACTCCGCCTCGGTGTGGGCGATCCGGGCACCTTCCTGCTCTGGGGTGAGCAGATCGTGTGAAGGCGCGGTCGCCGCAGGGTGGTGATCCCGGTGGCGGATCGCCACCGCGGCGGTCCGACGGAAGGCGCGGTGGCAGGCGCGGCCGGTCCGACGGTGATCCAGGTCGCATCCGGACACCGATTCGAGAGGCGGCGCCGCCGGGCCGGTAGTGTGGCGTCCGGGACGGCTGCGACGTCCGACAGCCCGCCCGATCCGGTCGGTTTGTCGCCTTTTTGACGTGGTGCAGGCCGGTACGGCTCGGAGTGTGGGCAATTCGACGGGCCGCCTGCCGGACCTGGAGAATGCCGTAGGGTCCGGTGCGGTCGTGCCGGTTGCCCCGGCTTGTCGTTGTTTCAGATGACGCGCCACCCCTCGCGGGTGGTGCGCGGGCCGGGGTGCCGCAGCGCGCCGGAAGGACTTCGGCCGCAGCGCCTCGGCGCGGCGGCCATGTGTGGTTGAGGGGCGGGCCGGTGCAGGCCCGGCCCGTGCGGATGGGCGCTGCGGTCGGTGATCGCGTCGCCGAGGGCGCGGCAGCGGCCTGGAAGGAGCTTTGACATGACCGATGGCGGCCACGTCCCGAACGAGGGACTGCCGGAGCACCTGCTCGCCGGGCCCGACCCGCTCGGCGGCCCGGAGGGCGTCGCGGCTGTCGCACCCGTGCAGGGCGTCGCGACGGACGGTGCGGTCCCCGGACAGCTGATCCCGAACCCCACGGTTCCGGGTGCGGGCTTCCCGGGCGCGGTGCCCCCCGGCGCGGGTGTCCTTCCGCCGCAGGGTGTCCCCGGCCAGGCCCCGCCGCTCGGCGCGCCCGGCTTCGTCCAGGCCCCGGGCGTTCCCGTCGGCACCGGTGTCCCGGGCGCCGTCGGCGAGGGCTGGGCCGCGGACCCGGGCGCCCCGCGCCCCGCCTTCCACTTCCTCGACCAGCCCGACCAGCCGGACGGGCTCGACGACGAGGACGACGTCCTGCTCATGCCCGGCCCGCAGGGCTCGTGGGGCGAGCCGGCCGCGACCGCCGCCGACCAGCAGGTCGCGCCGGGCACCCCGGTCGAGCCGTCCTGGCCGCCGCTGGACCCGCCGCCGCTCGGCGTCGACCCGGCCGTCCCGCAGGCCCACGGCGCACCGCAGGCGCCGTTCCCGGCGCAGGCCGGTCAGGCCGTTCCCGTCCAGCAGAGCCCGGAGCAGGCCGCGGCCGCCCAGGCGCCGCGCCGTCCGCTGCACGCCGGACCGCCGATCCCGGACCCGTCCCTGATGACCGGCCAGGTCCCGGTCCGCTCGCTCGCCGACCGCGGACCCTCGCAGGGCGGCACGCCCGCGCACGGCATCCCGGTGATCCCGGCCGCCGTCCAGCCGGAGCCGCAGGCCGTCCCGGTCGTGCAGGCCCAGCCGGTGCCGCACGTGCAGCCTTTGCCCCAGGCCCAGGACGTCCGGCCGGTGCCGGACGCCGTGCCCGTGCCGCAGCCCGTGGACGGCGACGTCCAGCAGGCCCCCGCCGTCGAGGTCCCGGTGGCCCCTGAGGCCGTCGCGGCCACCGAGCCCGTCGCCCAGCCCGTTGCCCAGCCTGTCGAGGTGACCGAGCCCGCGCAGGCCGAGGCGGTGCAGGCCGAGGCCGCCCCCGCCGTGCCCGCGGGAGAGGCTCCGGGCACCGACGCGCCGAGCTCCGAGGAGCCGTCCGCCGAGCAGCCGGTCGCCGTCGAGGCCCCGGTCGCCGTCGCGCAGCCCGTCGCCCCGGCCGGACAGCCCCGCCGGATCTCCGCCTTCCTCGCCGCCCCGACGCCGCACGGTCTGCCCCAGGTGGATGCGGTGGACCAGCCGGCCCCGGCCGTCGCCGAGGACGCGGCGCAGCAGTCCGCGCCCATAGCGCTCGCCGGGCAGCCTGCGGCGGAGGCCACCGCCCCGGCGCCCGAGGCCGTCCCGGCCGCCGAGCCGGCCCCGGCCGAGCCGACGGCCGTCGCTGTGTCCGAGACGGTGGACGGCCCCGTCGAGAACGCGGAGGCCGCCGCCGCGACCGCCGTGGGCACCGGCGAGATGCCCTCCGGCCGGTCCGTCGCCGGCCCGGCCGCCGAGCCTGCCCCGGCGGACGCCGCTCCGGCCGACGCGGTCGCGCCCGTCGAGGCCATCGTGTCCGTCGAGGCCGCCGCGCCCGTCGAGGCCGCGGACGGCGGTGCCGCCGACGCGGTCCAGCCGGCCGTTCCCGCCGAGCCGGTGGACGCCGCCGGACAGCCCGTCGTGCAGGCCCCGGAGGCCGGGGAGACCGCCGAGGCGGCCCAGGCCGCACCCGAGACCCCCGTCGTCGAGACCCCTGCCACCGAGGCCCCCGTCGCCGGCCTCCGGGCCGCCGGGGTTCCGGTCGCCGAGGCCCCGGTTGCCGAGGCCCCGGTCGCCGAGGTTCCGGCCGCGGCCGAGCCGGCCCCCGCCGAGGAGCCGTCGCCCGCCGAGGCCCCCGCCCCGGTCGAGCCCGGGACCGTCCAGCCCGCCGAGCCCGGCACCGACGCCACCGCCCCGGCCGAGGCCACGGTGCCCGCCGAGCCCGCCGAGCCCGCCGAGCCCGCCGAAGCCGCTGAGGCCACGGTGCCCGCCGAGGTCCTCGCGGAGGCCGCCGAACCCGCCGAGCCGGCCGAACCCGCCGAGCCGCGCGGCCCGGCGGCCCCCGGCTACGACGAGGCCGGTCGCGAGGCCGTCCACCAGGTGATCCGCGAGCGCCGCGACATCCGCAACGGCTTCCGCCCGGACCCGATCCCGCACGAGGTGCTGATCCGGGTCCTGGAGGCCGCCCACACCGCGCCCAGCGTCGGCTACTCGCAGCCCTGGGACTTCGTGGTCATCCGCTCCGCCAAGACCCGCCGCAAGATGCACGGGCTGGCCGAGCGGCAGCGCGAGGCGTACGCCGACTCGCTCCCCAAGGGCCGCGCCAAGCAGTTCAAGGAAATCAAGATCGAGGCGATCCTCGAGACGCCCGTGAACATCGTGGTCACCGCCGACCGCACCCGCGGCGGCCGGCACACCCTGGGCCGGCACACCCAGCCGCAGATGGCCCCCTACTCGGCGGCCCTCGCCGTCGAGAACCTCTGGCTGGCCGCCCGCGCCGAGGGCCTCGGCGTCGGCTGGGTGAGCTTCTTCGACGAGGAGGAGCTGGTCCGCGAGCTCGGCCTGCCGGAGCACCTTGAGGTCGTCGCCTACCTGTGCGTCGGCTTCGTCGACGCCTTCCCGGACGAGCCCGAGCTCCAGCAGCAGGGCTGGGCCAAGAAGCGCCCGCTCTCCTGGGTGGTCCACGAGGAGCAGTACGGCAACCGCGCCCTGCCCGGCGAGGAGCCGCACAGCCTGCTCTCCGAGACCCTGCGCGGCATCCGCCCGCTGGACGCCAAGGCGCTCGGCGAGGCCTGGGACCGGCAGAAGCGGATGACCAAGCCGGCCGGCTCGCTCGGCATGCTGGAGATCATCTCCGCCCAGCTCTCCGGACTCTCCCGCAAGTGCCCGCCGCCGATCCCGGAGCCCGCCTGCGTCGCGGTCTTCGCCGGCGACCACGGCGTGCACGCCCAGGGGGTCAGCCCCTGGCCGCAGGAGGTGACCGCCCAGATGGTCGGCAACTTCCTGGCCGGGGGAGCGGTGGTCAACGCCTTCGCCCGCCAGATCGGCACCGAGGTCTGCGTGGTCGACGTCGGCGTGGCCGCCGAGCTGCCGGACGCGATCCAGCAGGGCCGCACCACCGGTCTGCTGCCGCGCAAGGTCAAGCCCGGCACCGACGACATGACCAAGGGCCCCGCGATGACCCGCGAGGAGGCCCTCAAGGCCATCGAGGTCGGCATCGAGACGGCCCGCGACCTCGTCGCGGCCGGCAACAAGGCCCTGGTCACCGGTGACATGGGGATCGCCAACACGACCGCCTCCGCCGCCCTGATCTCGGTCTTCACCGGCCTGGACCCGGCCGAGGTCACCGGGCGCGGCACCGGCATCGACGACGCGACGCACGCCCGCAAGATCGAGGTCATCCGCACCGCGCTGGCCCTGCACCAGCCGGACCCGGCCGACCCGATCGGGGTCCTCGCCGCCGTCGGCGGTCTGGAGCACGCGGCGATCGCCGGCTTCCTGCTCGGCGCCGCCTCGCTGCGCACCCCGGTGATCCTGGACGGTGTGATCGCCGGTTCGGCCGCGCTCGCCGCCAAGGCGATCGCCCCCGAGGTGCTGGCTGCCTGCATCGCCGGTCACCGCTCGGCCGAGCCCGGCCACCAGGCCGCGCTGACCAAGCTGGGCCTGCGTCCGCTGATCGACCTCGACCTGCGGCTCGGTGAGGGCACCGGTGCCCTGCTGGCCCTGCCGCTGGTGCAGAGTGCGGCCCGGGCGATGCACGATGTAGCCACGTTCGACTCCGCCGGGGTCACCGAGAAGGCCTGACGCCCTCCCGCACCGCTCCGCGTACCGGCCCGAGGGCGCGCCGTGACGCGGAGCGGTGCGGCGGCGTACCCCCACCACCCTCACCCGATCCAGGAGCACCGCCGATGACCGCGCCCACCCCTCACCCCAGCACCGAGGGCCGCACCCCGTACCCGGTCGGCCTGCTGCTCGCCGGCCGCCGCGTGGTGGTCGTCGGCGGCGGTCACGTCGCCCAGCGCCGGCTGCCCGCCCTGCTCGCCACCGGCGCGGACGTGCACCTGATATCCCCGGTCACCACCCCGGCGGTCCAGGCGATGGCCGACGCGGGCGAGCTGGCCTGGCACGAGCGGCGCTACCGGGACGGCGACCTGGCCGACACCTGGTACGCGCTGGTCGCCACCGACGACCCGGCGGTGAACACCGCGGTCAGCGCGGAGGCCGAGCGCGAGCGGGTCTTCTGCGCCCGCAGCGACGACGCGGCCGCGGCCACGGCGTGGACGCCGGCCAGCGGGCGTGACGCGGGTGCCACGGTCGCGGTCCTCACCGGGGATCCGCGCCACTCCGCGGCCCTGCGCGACTCGATCGTGGAGGGGCTGCGGGACGGCTCCCTCGCCGCCCGCCAGTACCGTGCGCACGGTGCGGGGGTGGCGCTGGTCGGCGGTGGTCCGGGCGACCCGGACCTGATCACCGTCCGGGGCCGCCGGCTGCTCGCCGACGCCGACGTCGTGGTGGCCGACCGGCTGGCGCCGCGCGAGCTGCTCGCCGAGCTGCCGGAGCACGTCGAGGTGATCGACGCCTCGAAGATCCCGTACGGCCGGTTCATGGCCCAGGAGGCGATCAACCGGACGCTCGTCGAGCACGCCAAGGCCGGGAAGTTCGTCGTCCGCCTGAAGGGCGGCGACCCGTACGTGTTCGGGCGCGGCGGCGAGGAGCTGCTCGCCTGCGCGGAGGCCGGGCTGCCGGTGACGGTGGTGCCCGGCATCTCCAGCTCGATCAGCGTGCCGGCGGCGGTCGGCGTGCCGGTCACCCACCGGGGGATGACGCACGAGTTCACCGTGGTCTCCGGTCACGTCGGCCCGGACGACGAGCGCTCGCTGACCAACTGGGACGCGCTCGCCGGGATGACCGGGACGCTGGTGCTGCTGATGGCGGTCGACAAGATCGGCGCGATCGCGGCCCGGCTGATCGAGGGCGGGCGCCCCGCGGACACCCCGGTGGCCGTCGTCCAGGAGGGCACGACCGCCGCCCAGCGCCGGGTGGACGCGACCCTGGCCACCGTCGCCGCCACCGTCGAGGCCGAGCAGATCAAGCCCCCCGCGGTCATCGTCGTCGGCGACGTCGTGGACGTCCTGGCCGCCGCGTCCGGCACCGCCCCCGCCCGGTCCTGACCTCCGGCTCCGGCCCCGGGCCCACGGGCCCGGGGCCGGGCGGCGCCCCCGCCGGCCGCTACTCCAGCGGCTGCTCCGTCCAGATCACCTTCCCGGTGGCCGTGTACCGGGTGCCCCACCGGTCGGCGAACTGGGCGACCAGGAAGAGCCCGCGCCCGCCCTCGTCCGTGGTGGCCGCGTACTTCAGGTGCGGCGAGGTGCTGCTGGTGTCCGACACCTCGCAGATCAGCGACCGGTCACGGAGCAGCCGGACCCGGATCGGCCCCGTCCCGTAGCGGATCGCGTTGGTGACCAGCTCGCTCAGGATCAGCTCGGTGACGAACGCCGCCTCCTCCAGCCCCCACTCCTCCAGCCGTTCGGCCACCGCCGCCCGCACCCCGCCCACCGCCGCCGGGTCGGACGGCACCTCCCACTCCGCCACCCGGTCCGGCGACAGCACGTGGGTCCGCGCCACGAGCAGCGCGATGTCGTCCTGCGGCCGCGCCGGCAGCAGCGCCCCCAGCACGTCCGCACAGGTCTGCTCCGGCGTCCTCGGCGGCCCGGCGAGTGCGGCCCGCAGCAGCTCCAGCCCCTCGTCGATGTCCCGCTCGCGGTCCTCCACCAGCCCGTCGGTGTACAGCACCAGCCGGCTGCCCTCGGCGACCTCCAGCTCGACCGTCTCGAAGGGCAGCACCGCCAGCCCCAGCGGCGGCCCGGTCGGCAGCTCCGGGTAGACCACGTGCCCGTCCGGCCCGACGAGCGCCGGCGGCGGGTGCCCGGCACTGGCCAGCGTGCACCGCCGGGACACCGGGTCGTAGATCAGGTACAGGCAGGTGGCACCCGTCACCGCCGCCGGGCCGCCGGTCGCCGACTCCTCCTGGTCGATCCGGTTGACCAGCTCGTCCAGGTGCCCGAGCAGTTCGTCCGGCGGCAGGTCGAGGGTCGAGAAGTTGTGGATCGCCGTCCGCAGCCGGCCCATGGTCGCCGCCGCGTGCAGCCCGTGCCCCACCACGTCGCCGACCACCAGCGCCACCCGCGCGCCGGGCAGCGGGATCACGTCGAACCAGTCCCCGCCCACCCCGGCCTGCGCCGGCAGGTACCGGTGCGCCACGTCCAGCGCGTTCTGGTCCGGCAGGCTCCGCGGCAGCAGGCTGTGCTGCAGGGTCACCGCCATCGCGTGCTCCCGGGTGTAGCGGCGCGCGTTGTCGATGCAGACGGCCGCGTGCGCGACCAGCTCCTCGGCGAGCGCCAGGTCGTCCTCCTCGAAGGCGTCCGTCCGCTCCGAGCGCCAGAACCGGGCCACTCCCAGCAGCACGCCGCGGGCCTTCACCGGGACCCGCACCAGCGAGTGCACCCCGTACGCGAGCACCTGCGCCGCCCGCTCCGGGTCCTGGTCCCGCCAGGCCGACGCCTCCGCCAGCCGCGGCTCGACCGCCGGCAGTCCGCTGTGCAGGGCGCCCGCCAGCGGCGTCGACGGCACCACCTCCAGCACCGTTCCCACCGGGTAGAACGGCGAGTCGTCCCGCACTCCGGCGAACGCCGCCCGGCGCATCCGCCCCAGGTCCGGACCGGGCGGCGGTTCCTCGCCCGCCAGCACCTGTTCGGCGAGGTCGATGGTGACGTAGTCCGCGAACCGCCCCACCGTGACCTGCGCCAGCTCCTCCGCGGTCCGTTCGACGTCCAGCGTGCTGCCGACCGCCACCCCGGCGTCGTACAGCAGCCGCAGCCGTCGTTGCGCGACCTCGGCCCGCCCGGTCAGGGCCATCAGCTCGGTCGAGTCGCGCAGCGTGGCGACCGAGCCGGGCGGCCCGCCGTCCTGGTCGGTCGGCCGGACGTTCACCGCGAGCAGCCGCTCACCGGCGAGCACGACCTCGTCGGTGACCGCCCGCCCGGCGGTCAGCAGCTCCGCGGGCGCCCGGTCGAGCCCCAGTTCGGCGACCGGCCGGCCCTCGGCGTCCGCCGGCAGGTCCAGCAACCGGCGTGCCTCGTCGTTGCAGAGCAGCAGCAGCCCGTCGCCGCCGATGATCAGCACGCCCTCGCGCACCGCGTGCAGCACCGCCGCGTGGTGCTCGTACATCCGCGTCATCTCGGCCGGCCCGAGCCCGTGCGTCTGCCGCCGCAGCCGGCGGCTGACCAGCGCCGTGCCGCAGGTGGCCAGCCCGAGCGCGATGGCGGCCGCGCCCAGCACCACCGGCAGCTGCCGTTCGCTCGCGCTGCTCACATTGGCGATCGTGATGCCGGCGGACACCATCCCGACCACCTGGCCGTCCGGCGCGTGCACCGGCACGATCGCCTGCACCAGGGGGCCGATGGTGCCGACGACCTGCTCGACCACGACCTGTCCCTGGAGGGCGGGCTGGTAGGTCCCCACGAACTTCTGACCGATCCGGTCCGGGTTGGGGTGGGTGAAGCGGATGCCGTCGGTGTTGAGCACGACGACGAAGTCCACACCCGCGTTGACCGCCACCGACTGCGCCTTGGGCTGGAGGATCGCGGTCGGGTCGGGGGAGCGCAGCGCCTCGACCATGCCGGGCGAGTTGGCGAAGGTCTGGGCGACCGCCACCGACCGGTTGGTCGCCTCCTGCCGGGCGTCGTTGCGGGACTGGACGACCAGTGCGACGACGGCCGCGGCCACCAGCAGCAGGACCACCACGACCTGCAGCGCGAACACCTGTCCCGCCACCGACCGGCTCTTCGCCGGCCCCTGTCGGGCCGCTCGGGGTTGCTGGTGCCGACCGTGTGGGCGCCCACCGGCGGAGCCGGCGGTACCGGTGGATCGGGGCGAGGTGGTGGAACCGGATGCACCAGCGGCCGACGGAGCCCAGGATCGGCCCGGAAAACGGGCCATACGTCATATTTGCACTCCGCCCGGCAGGGGGCCAAGGGCACCACCCCCGACCCTTGGGCCGTTTGGCCTTCCCCGGCCCGGCTTGGCAAGATCGCAGGGTGTCCGAACCCAGCACCATCACCGACCCCGCCGACCCGCGCCTCGCCGACTACACCGGCCTGACCGACGTCGAACTCCGCCGCCGCCGCGAACCCGCCGAGGGCCTCTTCATCGCCGAGGGCGAGAAGGTCATCCGCCGCGCGCTGGCGACCGGCTACCGGATGCGGTCGATGCTGCTGACCGCCAAGTGGCTGGACGTGATGGCCGACGTCATCGCGGACGCCGACGCCCCCGTCCACGTCGTCGAGCCCGCGCTGGCCGAGGCCGTCACCGGGTACCACGTCCACCGCGGGGCCCTCGCCTCGATGGAACGCCGACCGCTGCCGGACGCCGCCGAGGTGCTGGCCGGAGCCCGCCGGGTGGCCGTCCTCGAAGGCCTGGTCGACCACACCAACCTCGGCGCGATCTTCCGCAGCGCCGCGGCGCTCGGCATGGACGCCGTCCTGCTCTCGCCCGACTGCGCCGACCCGCTCTACCGGCGTGCGGTCAAGGTCTCGATGGGCGCCGTCTTCGCCGTGCCGTACGCCCGCCTGGACCCGTGGCCGGCCGCGCTGGACGCGGTCCGCGCCGCCGGGTTCAGCCTGCTGGCCCTCACCCCCGCCGAGAGCGCCGTCGACCTCGCCGGCCTGGCGCCCCACCGCCTGCCCAAGGCCGCCCTGATGCTCGGCGCGGAGGGCGACGGCCTCACCCGGGCCGCCGTCGGGGCCGCCGACCACGCGGTCCGCATCCCGATGGCGCACGGCATCGACTCGCTCAACGTCGGCGCGGCGGCGGCCGTCGCCTTCTACGCCGTCACCGCGGCCTGACGGATCCGGTGCGCACGGGACGTCGGCCGGTCCGACGTCCGGTGCGCCGGGCCCGATCCGGGCGAGCCCTCGGCCCGGTGGCCCTCAGCCCGTCGGGGCGGTGGGCGGGGCGGGAGCCGCGGCGGGCGGAGCGGTGACGGCCGGCGTGGTGGAGCCGGAGCCCGGCCAGGACTCCTCCAGGGTGCCGTCCGCGCGCACCGTGTACCGGGTCGAGGTGGCCGACCCCGTCTGGGCGACCCGCTCCTCCCGGACCAGCGCACCGTTCTCCAGCCGCCAGGTCGCCGTGGCCTGCGGATCCGCGGCCGAGGAACGAGAGGCCAGCGCGACCGGCGCGTCCCCGTTGAAGGAGAACAGCTGGACGAGGTCGACCGGCACCGAGCCCTCGGAGCGGCGCAGCACCACCAGGGCCGCCGGAGCCCCCTTGTACCGCGCCGGGAGTACGGCGCTCAGGACGACCTGGGGTCCGGTCCCCGCGGAGCGGCCGTCGCGCCCGGTGTCCGGCCCGCACCTCGCCCGGTACGGGGTGGCCCGGGTCGGGCCCTTCACGGCGGGCCCGGCGCCCTGTGCCGGGCCCAGCGCGCCCTCGCCGGCCACCGCGCTCGCGCGCGCCGCCGCGGTGAGCGGAGAGGCGGACTGGGCGATGCCGTCGGCGGAGAGGCCGGTGCCGGCCGAGCCCGCCGGGCCCTGGGCGGGGGTCGACGGCGGGGCCGCGCCACCCTGCTGCTCGCCCGCACCCGGAGCCGCCGGGGCCGAGGCCGAGGGTCTCATTCCCTGGTTCTCCCGGTTCTCGCACCCCTGCGCTGCGGCGATGGCGAGTGCGACCCCGACCGTCACGGTGACGAAGACCACGAGGCGCTGCCGGAGCAGCCGCTGCCGGGCCGCACCCGGACGGCCGCCCGGTACGGGTGTGTGCTGCCGGTCCTGGGCCCGCCCGCGCGGCCGGGCCGGCCGCCGGTCCCGCTCCCGCGCGCCGCCGGGTGCACCGGGGCGGCCGGGCGGAGGGGTCTGCTGGCGTTCGCGCATCGGCCGGGTGGCCTGGGTCGCGTCGGGCCGGGGGAGCGGTGCGGTGGCCGCCTGCCCGCCCTGGCCGGGGGCACGTCGCGGCGGTCCGCCGGGGGGTCCGGCGGGCCGGCCCACCGCTCCGGTGCGGGCGCGCGAGGCCGCTGCCG
>NZ_JBHXKE010000069.1:0-37971 GCF_042722765.1 Kitasatospora sp. NPDC058406 | reverse complement strand
AACGCCTGCGTGGACGAGTTCAAGGAGAACGAGGACCTGCCGAACACCACCAACCCGGACGACTGGGCCCGGATCTCCGGCAAGAAGGGCGAGCGTATCGTCTTCATCCGGACCCTGGTCACCGGGAAGCAGGGTGCCGAGTCCGGCCGCTCGATCGACACTGTCGCCAACACCGGGCAGTACCTGTAACCGATCCGGTCCGGACCGTCGGCGGTCCCGGAACCCGCGCCCCGTCCGGCTGTGGTGCCTCGTGGCCCCGCAGCCGGACGGCGCGTCTCGGGGCCCGCCGGTCGGTGCCGCGTTCTAGGCTCGACCCACCGTTCGCAGGCAGACGGCCGGCGCCGGTGTTGCACAGCGGTACGTCAGCGTGTTCCGCCCGTCGGGGGCGGTACACCGGGCAAGGAGGGCCGCATGACCGTACGGCGCGTGATGGGCATCGAGACCGAGTACGGGATCTCCGTGCCGGGGCACCCCAACGCCAACGCCATGCTCACCTCGTCCCAGATCGTCAACGCGTACGCGGCGGCGATGCACCGGGCACGGCGGGCCCGCTGGGACTTCGAGGAGGAGAATCCGCTGCGCGACGCCAGGGGCTTCGACCTCGCACGGGACGTCGCGGACGCCAGCCAGCTGACCGACGAGGACATCGGCCTCGCCAACATCATCCTCACCAACGGCGCGCGGTTCTACGTGGACCACGCGCACCCCGAGTTCAGCTCGCCCGAGGTGACCAACCCGCGCGACGCCGTGCTCTGGGACAAGGCCGGCGAGCGGATCATGGCAGCCGCCGCACAGCGCGCCCTGGAACTGCCCAACGGGCAGAACATCCACCTGTACAAGAACAACACCGACAACAAGGGCGCCTCCTACGGCACCCACGAGAACTACCTGATGAAGCGGGCGACGCCGTTCGCCGACATCGTCCGCCACCTCACCCCGTTCTTCGTCTCCCGCCAGGTGGTCACCGGCGCCGGCCGGGTGGGGATCGGGCAGGACGGCTCGGCCAACGGCTTCCAGATCAGTCAGCGGGCCGACTACTTCGAGGTCGAGGTCGGCCTGGAGACCACCCTCAAGCGCCCGATCATCAACACCCGCGACGAGCCGCACGCCGATGCCGAGAAGTACCGCCGGCTGCACGTGATCATCGGGGACGCCAACCTCTCCGAGATCTCCACCTACCTCAAGCTCGGCACCACCTCCCTGGTCCTGGCGATGATCGAGGACGCCTTCATCGCCTCCGACCTGGCCGTCGACCAGCCGGTCCGCACCCTGCACCGGGTCTCCCACGACCCCACGCTCAAACACCTGATCACGCTGCGCAGCGGGCGCCGGCTCACCGCCGTCCAGCTCCAGCTGGAGTACTTCGAGCTGGCCCGCAAGTACGTCGAGGACCGTTTCGGCACCGACGCCGACGAGCAGACCGTGGACGTGCTGGCGCGCTGGGAGGACGTGCTGGGGAGGCTGGAGCGCGATCCGATGTCGCTCTCCCGCCAGCTGGACTGGATCGCCAAGCGGGAGATCCTGGAGGGCTACCGCAGCCGGGACGCCCTGGAGTGGGACAGTCCGCGGCTCCAGCTGGTCGACCTCCAGTACAGCGACGTGCGCCCCGAGAAGGGCCTCTACAACCGTCTGGTGGCCCGCGGGCGGTTCGACCGGCTGGTCACCGAGGACGAGGTCACGCGGGCCGTCACCAAGCCGCCGGAGGACACCCGGGCGTACTTCCGCGGGCGGTGCCTCGACCAGTACGCGGAGCACGTCGCGGCCGCCTCCTGGGACTCGGTGATCTTCGACCTGCCGGGGCGGGACTCGCTCCAGCGGGTTCCCACCCTGGAGCCGCTGCGCGGCACCCGGAACCACGTCAAGGAGCTGCTGGACCGCTGCCGCACCGCGGAGGACCTGCTCCGGGTGCTCTCCGGCGGGTAGTTTTCCGATCACCACGGGTGAACTCCCGGCGAATGGGAATCATCCGGGGTGGCAGCGGGTGTTGGACAGGATGCGCCCCGGCAAACCGGAAGCGGGTAGTCGCACCTTGTGTATAGGGTCGGTGCAGCAAGCAACGACCAAACCGTGCCAGACGATCGAGCGGGGTGAGGGAAATGGCGAGCAAGGACACCGACGGCGGCCAGCAGCGGGCGAACCGCTCCTCCGAGGAGGTCGAGGAGCAGGCCGCGGAAACGCAGAATTCCGACGAGCTCAAGGAACGCCAGGAAAAGCTGAGCGACGACGTCGACGCCGTTCTGGACGAAATCGACGAGGTCCTGGAGTCGAACGCCGAGGATTTCGTGCGGCAGTTCGTGCAAAAGGGCGGGCAGTAAGCCCGGCACCCCTCCGCGGGTATTCCGGAATTTCGCGGTTGCGACCGAGAACGGCGGGCGGGCGGCGTGAGCCGTCCGTCCGCCCCGGTCCGGCCCTCCGCCGCACTGGACAGTGATCGTCCGGCGGGTAGGGTGCGGGCAGCGCGCGCTTCAAGCTACCTGGAAGGAATCGTGTGGAAGCCAACACTCGTGGCACCGGGCGTCTACCGGCTGCCTTCCTGACCCCGGGGTCCTCGTCGTTCCTCGACTTCCTCGCCGACCACCAGCCGGAGCTGATCCCGGGCCGGCGCGGCCTGCCCGAAGGCATCGTCCAGGCCCCGCACGGGACGACCATCGTCGCGGCGGTGTTCGACGGCGGCGTGGTCCTCGCGGGTGACCGCCGGGCCACCATGGGCAACGTGATCGCCCAGCGGGACATCGAGAAGGTCTTCCCGGCCGACGAGTACAGCGCGGTCGGCATCGCCGGCACCGCCGGCCTCGCGGTGGAGATGGTCCGGCTGTTCCAGCTGGAGCTGGAGCACTACGAGAAGATCGAGGGCACCGTGCTCTCGCTGGAGGGCAAGGCCAACCGGCTCACCACCATGATCCGGGGCAACCTGGGCATGGCGATGCAGGGTCTGGCCGTCGTCCCGCTCTTCGCCGGCTACGACCTCGACCTCGGCCGCGGCCGGATCTTCAACTACGACGTCACCGGCGGCCGCTCCGAGGAGCGCGGCTTCGCCGCCACCGGTTCCGGCTCGGTCTTCGCCCGCGGTTCGCTGAAGAAGCTCTACCGCGACGACCTCACGGCCGAGCAGGCCTCCACCGCCGTCGTCCAGGCCCTGTACGACGCGGCCGACGACGACTCCGCCACCGGCGGCCCGGACCTCGCCCGCAGGATCTTCCCGATCGTGTCGCTGATCACCGAGGACGGCTTCCGCCGGCTCACCGACGCCGAGGTCTCCGACATCGTCGTCTCCATCACCGACCACCGCCTGGGCCGCCCCAACGGCCCGCAGGCCCCGCTGCTCTAGCCGCGCCACACCTACCAAGGAAGGGACGACCGCCGGTGTCGACACCGTTCTACGTCTCGCCCCAGCAGGCCATGGCGGACCGCGCCGAGTACGCCCGCAAGGGCATCGCGCGCGGTCGCAGCGTGGTCGTGCTCACCTACGCCGACGGCATCGTCTTCGTCGCCGAGAACACCTCCCGGGCGCTCCACAAGGTCTCCGAGATCTACGACAAGATCGCCTTCGCCGCGGTCGGCCGCTACAACGAGTTCGAGAACCTGCGCATCGGCGGCGTCCGCTACGCCGACCTGCGCGGCTACTCCTACGACCGGGCCGACGTCACCGCGCGGGGTCTGGCCAACGTCTACGCCCAGACGCTCGGCACCATCTTCTCCTCGGTCGGCGAGAAGCCCTACGAGGTGGAGCTCATCGTGGCCGAGGTCGGCCGCACCACCGACGAGGACCAGATCTACCGGCTCACCCCGGACGGCTCGGTCGTCGACGAGCAGAACTACGTGGTGGTCGGCGGCAACGCCGACTCCATCGGCAACTACCTGGGCCAGCGCCACCGCACCGGGCTCTCGCTCACCGACGCGGTGAAGGTGGCCGTGGACTCGCTCGCCCGCGACCCCAACGGCGGCAGCCCGCGCACCCTCACCCCCGAGCAGCTGGAGGTGGCGGTGCTGGACCGCCAGCGCTTCCAGCAGCGCAAGTTCAAGCGGATCCTGGGCGGCCAGCTCGCCCGGCTCCTCGACGGCGACGAGTCCGCCGAGACCGACGACGAGGAGAAGCCGGCGGCCACCCCGCCGGCCGCCTCCGACCAGTAGTGCCTGCGGGGTCCCCGCGGCGGCCGGCGAACGACCGGCGCAGGGACCCCGGTGCCCCTGCGGCGGCCCGGACGGCGCCGCGGAGGCGGTTTCGGACAGCTCCCATCAGAGAATGGATGGCCCATGGACCGCCGAATTTTCGGGCTGGAGAACGAGTACGGCGTCACCTGTACGTTCCGCGGGCAGCGCAGGCTGTCCCCGGACGAGGTGGCCCGGTACCTCTTCCGCCGCGTAGTCTCCTGGGGCCGCAGCAGCAACGTGTTCCTGCGCAACGGTGCCCGCCTCTACCTCGACGTCGGATCCCACCCCGAGTACGCCACCCCCGAGTGCGACGACGTCGTCGAGCTGGTGACGCACGACAAGGCGGGCGAGCGCATCCTCGAAGGACTCCTGGTCGACGCCGAGCGGCGGCTGCACGAGGAGGGCATCGCGGGGGACGTCTACCTCTTCAAGAACAACACCGACTCGGCGGGCAACTCCTACGGCTGCCACGAGAACTACCTGGTGGCCCGGCACGGCGAGTTCTCCCGGCTGGCCGACGTGCTGATCCCGTTCCTGGTGACCCGGCAGCTGATCTGCGGCGCCGGCAAGGTGCTGCAGACCCCGCGCGGCGCGGTCTACTGCGTCAGCCAGCGGGCCGAGCACATCTGGGAGGGCGTCAGCTCGGCGACCACCCGCTCCCGTCCGATCATCAACACCCGCGACGAGCCGCACGCCGACGCCGAGCGGTACCGGCGCCTGCACGTCATCGTGGGCGACTCCAACATGTCCGAGACCACCACCCTGCTCAAGGTCGGCTCCACCGACCTGGTGCTCCGGCTGATCGAGGCCGGCGTGGTGATGCGCGACCTCACCCTGGAGAACCCGATCCGGGCGATCCGCGAGGTCAGCCACGACCTCACCGGGACCCACCAGGTCCGGCTGGCCAACGGCCGGGAGGCCAGCGCGCTGGACATCCAGGAGGAGTACTACACGAAGGCGCTGGAGTTCGCCGACCGCAAGGGCATCAACACCGGCACCATCGCGCGCGTCCTGGAGCTGTGGGGCCGCACCCTGGAGGCCGTGAAGACCGAGCGGCTGGACGACGTGGCCACCGAGATCGACTGGATCATGAAGTACAAGCTCATCGAGCGCTACCGCGAGAAGCACCAGATGAGCATGAGCAACCCGCGGGTCGCCCAGATCGACCTCGCCTACCACGACATCCACCGCCGGCGGGGCCTGTTCTACCTGCTCCAGGCCAAGAACCAGGCGCTCCGGGTGACCACCGACCTCAAGACCTTCGAGGCCAAGTCGATCCCGCCGCAGACCACCCGGGCCCGGCTGCGCGGGGACTTCATCCGCCGGGCGCAGGAGCAGCGCCGCGACTTCACCGTCGACTGGGTGCACCTGAAGCTGAACGACCAGGCGCAGCGGACGGTGCTGTGCAAGGACCCGTTCCGGTCGGTCGACGAGCGGGTGGAGAAGCTCATCGCGGGGATGTGAGCGCGGGGCGGCGAGGTGAACGGGGGCGCCGCCGGGGTGCGGCGTCCCCCGCCGGTGTGATCTTTGCGGCGCCCGGGCCCGGTGGTGTCTACCGGGGCCGGGCACCGTCGGGGAATACGCTGTCCGTCGAGTCCGGAGAGCCGACTTTGACCGACAGTTAGGAACACCGTGCGCCGCACCGCCGGGTTGCTTCTCACCCTGCCCCTGTTGCTGGCGGTGGCCTGCAGCAGCTCCACCCGACCCGCCAGCCCGGCCACGCCCACGGCGTCGCCCAGCGTCGCCCCCACCGTGCCGACCCCGGTGAACGAGGCTTCGCCGATGCCGACGCTGTCCGGCGGCGGGTTCGGGAGCAAGGCCACCATCACCCTCCCCGAGGGCCAGCCGAGCGGCCAGTTCGTGGTGAACACCGTCAGCGAGGGCGACCGGTCGACGGTCAACAAGGGCGACTGGGTCACGGTCAACTACACCGCGAAGGACTGGTCGTCCGGCAAGGACCTGCCCAGCTCGTACGACGCGGGCGGCAAGCCGCAGCTCTACCAGGCCGGCAGCGGGCAGCTGGTGCCCGCCTTCGACCAGAGCGTGATCGGCAAGAAGGTCGGCAGCCGGCTGCTCGTGGTGGCCCCGCCGGCCGCCGCCTTCGGCACCCAGGGCAGCACCCAGCTCGGGGTGGGACCGGGGGACACCGTGGTCTTCGTACTGGACATCATGGAGAGCCTGCCGCCGGACGCCACGCTCTCCGGCACCATGACGCCGCCGCCGGCGACCATGCCGCAGGTCAAGGACAACGGCAAGGCCGCGGTGACGATCACCGTGCCGCCGGGGCAGGCCCCGCCGACCGAGCTCCAGCAGGCGGTGCTGATCAAGGGCGAGGGCAAGCAGGTGAAGGAGGGACAGACCCTGGTGGTGCAGTACACCGGGGTGCTGTGGAGCAACGGCCAGCAGTTCGACTCCTCCTGGAGCCACGGGGGTGCCCAGGCGCTGCAGATCGGCACCGGCAGTGTGATCGAGGGCTGGGACAAGGGCCTGGTGGGCCAGACCGTCGGCAGCCGGGTCGAACTGGTGGTGCCGCCGGCCCTGGGCTACAAGGACCAGGCGCAGGGCGCGGTGCCGCCGAACTCGACGCTGGTCTTCGTGATCGACATCCTGGAGGCCGTGTAGCCTCCGCCGCGGCCTGGGAAAGGCCGCGGCGATTCCGTACGCTTGGGCGGGCGCTCGCACAGGGAAGCGCCCGCCCTCATCCTGACCTGTCATACTGCCCTCGCACTGTGGTAGGCGCCGCCGGCGTCCGGGGTCCGGGCGCGCAGTGCGACAGCACTCCGGCGCCCACCACGCCGGCCGTAGACCTCGAAGACCTCGTGGCGAGATGGATGGGGAGTCATGTCTGAGAAAGCGTCGAGCCCGGGCGGAGCCGGCACCGCGAACGGAAACTCCGCCGGTGACCCGGCAGACTCGCGGCCCGGCGGCCCGCTTCCGGGCGACGGCGAGTCGATCGTCGTACCGCCGTCGATCCTGAAGCAGCAGGCCGGCTGGGCCCAGCCCGGCGATGCCCCGCGGCCGACGGGCGCGACGAAGACCGACGAGACCCCGCAGATCTTCGCGTCGACCGTGCGCCGCCAGGACACCTCCGAGGCCGGGTACGACGAGAACCCGGGGAACGTCGGCAAGCTGGGCGTGATCCTCGGCACCGTGCTGTCCGTGCTGCTGATCGGCAGCGCCGTGACGCTGTACCTGGTGAACAAGGACGACGACTCGTCGGACAGCGCCGCCGCCAAGCCGGACGCCGCCAAGAGCGCCCCGGCCACGCCGACCGCCGACCCGGTCCCGCCGATCAAGGACACCGCCAAGGTGCTGCCGACGGTCACCGGCGATTTCGGCAAGAAGGCCACCATCGAGGTGCCCGCCGACCAGTCGGACGGCAACTTCGTGGTCAAGGTCCTCACCGAGGGCACCGGCCCCAAGGTCGAGAAGAACTCCTGGACCTCGGTCGACTACACCGGCAAGGACTGGAACACCGGCAAGGACATCCCCTCCTCGTACGACGAGAAGGGCAAGCCGCAGATCTTCCAGGCCGGCACCGACGCGCTGATCCCGGCGCTCGACCAGGCCGTGGTCGGCAAGAAGGCCGGCAGCCGGCTGCTGGTGGTGGCCCCGCCGGCCGCCGCCTTCGGGGCGCAGGGCAACCCGAGCATGTCGATCGGGGCGAAGGACAACCTGATCTTCGTCATCGACATCCGCAACAGCAACGCCCCGGACGCCGTGGTCAGCGGCACCGTGACCCCGCCGCCCGCGGACTTCCCGCAGGTCAAGGACAACGGCAAGAAGCCGGCCGACATCACGCCGGTGGCCGGCGCGGCCGACCCGACCGAGCTGAAGTCCCACGTCCTGATCAAGGGCGAGGGCCGCAAGGTCGAGAAGGGCGAGAAGATCCTCGTCCAGTACACCGGCGCGCTGTTCAAGGACGGCAAGGTCTTCGACTCCTCGCTCAGCAAGGGCCAGGCGTTCTCCTTCCCGCTCGGCGGCGGCCAGGTCATCGCCGGTTGGGACCAGGGCCTGGAGGGCCAGACCATCGGCAGCCGCGTCGAGCTGGTCATCCCGGCGTCGCTCGGCTACAAGGACCAGGCCCAGGGCGACATCCCGGCCAACTCCACGCTGGTCTTCGTCGTCGACATTCTCGACGCCGGTCAGGGCTGATCCACTTTCGGGTGACAATGGTGTGCGTGTGACCTTCGGGCCGGGCCGCGTGGCCCGTGCCCGGACGGGCGGCGGGCGCCCGTACCGTGGTCCGGGAACGGACCGGGGGTGCGGGCGCCCGCCGCTTGGTCATGGACCGAACCAACCGTGAGAAGAGGCACAGTGAGCAAGCCTGAGATCGACTTCCCGGTCGGCGACCCGCCGGCCGAGCTCAAGATCCGCGACATCGTCGTCGGCACCGGCGAGGAGGCCAAGCCCGGCCAGGTCGTCGAGGTCCACTACGTCGGCGTGACCTTCGCGACCGGCGAGGAGTTCGACGCCAGCTGGAACCGCGGCTCGACGTTCAAGTTCCCGCTCGGTGGCGGCCGCGTCATCAAGGGCTGGGACCAGGGCGTCGCCGGCATGAAGGTCGGCGGCCGTCGCGAGCTGGTCATCCCGCCGCACCTGGGCTACGGCAACCAGTCGCCGACCCCGGCCATTCCGGCGGGCTCGACCCTGATCTTCGTGGTCGACCTGATCGGCGTCTGAAACCGGTCGTGACGCAGGGCCGCACCCCGGGAACGGGGTGCGGCCCCACGCGTTTCCGGACTCGGCTTTTGCACTGCGTACCGCTACCGGTACGGTCGGTCCCGCCGGGTCCCACGACGGCCCGGCGGGCACACCCCGCGCGCGGCGCGGCACACCGGAAGGGTCAGCGATGGCGATCGCCAAGGCAGAGCGGCTGATGAATCTCGCCCTGTGCCTGATGAACACCAGACGTCCGCTCTCCAAGAAGGAGCTGCGGGAATCCATCGAGGCGTATCGCGAGGCCTGGCAGAACAGCAGCGAGGAAGCCTTCAACCGGATGTTCGAGCGGGACAAGGACGACCTGCGCGAGCTCGGACTGGTCATCGACGTCGACGAGAACGCCCTCGACGGCGAGCTCGGCTACCTCGCCCGCGCCGACCGCAACCGGCTGCCGGAGATCGCCCTCGACGCCGAGGAGGCCGCCGCGCTCACCCTCGCGGCACGCGTCTGGCAGCAGGCCAAGATGTCCGGCGCCGCCAGCGGCGCGCTGCAGAAGCTCCGCGCGGCCGGCGTCCCGTTCACCGAGACCGAGGGCCGGCCGGCCCTGGAGCCGCGGATCCCGGCCCGGGAGGCCGCGTTCGAGCCGCTGCTCACCGCCGCCCGCGACCGCCGCCCGGTCACCTTCGAGTACCGCAAGGCCGGGGCCGCCGCCGCCGAGCAGCGCAGCGTCGAGCCGTGGGCCCTGGAGTGCTGGCGCGGCCACTGGTACCTGGCGGGCTGGGACCGCGACCGCGAGGACGCCCGGGTCTTCCGGCTCAGCCGGATCACCGGCAAGATCCGCGCCCGCTCCGGCGCCTTCCTGGGCACCGTGCCCGAGCACGTGGACGTCCGGGCCACCGTCGCCAAGTTCGCCGGCGAAGGGGCCACCGCCACGGCCGTGGTGAGGATCCGCCGCGGCGCCGGGTTCCCGCTGCGCACCAAGGCGCTCTCCACCCGGCGGTCCGACGAGGGCTGGGACGAGCTGGAGATCCCGTACGGCAACGGGCTCGGCGCCGACCTGGCGGAGTTCGGGCCGGACGTCCTGGTGGTCGGGCCGGAGGAGCTGCGGGCCGACGTGATCGACCGGCTGCGCGCGGTGGCCGGCACTGTGGTGGAGGGTGTGCGGGCATGAGCAACGCGATCGACCAGACCCGGCGGATGCTCTCGCTGGTCACCTACCTGCGCGAGCGCCCCGGCGCGGAGGTGGCCGAGGTCGCCCGTGCGTTCGGCATCACCGAGCGCGAGCTGATCGGCGACCTCAACGTGCTCCCGATGTGCGGCACCAGCTTCCGCGGCGGCGACCTGCTCGACATCGACACCGACGGCGAGCGGATCTGGTGGCACAACGTCGACGACGTCGCGCAGCCGCTGCGGCTGGCCGCCGACGAGGCGACCGCCCTGCTGGTCGCCGCCCGCGCGGTGGCCGGGCTGCCCGGCCTGCGGGCCGGTGACCGGGAGGCGCTCACCCGGGCCGTCGCCAAGATCGAGAACGCGGCGGGGGAGAACGCCGAGGGCAGCGCCCGGGTCGGCGTCACCTTCGAGGCCGAGAGCCACGTCTTCGCCGACATCGACCGCGCGCTCAGCGAGGGCCGACGGCTCTGGCTGCGCTACTACTCGCACGGGCGCGGTGGCATGACCGAGCGCGAGGTCGACCCGATCCGGCTGCTCACCGAGGGCCACACCTACCTGGAGGCCTGGTGCCGGACCTCCGAGGACCACCGGATGTTCCGGCTCGACCGGGTCGCCGAGATCCGGGTGCTGGACGTCCCCGCCGATCCGCCCAAGCGGGAGCCGCGCGACCTCTCCGGGGG
The DNA here is from genome assembly GCF_042722765.1 of Kitasatospora sp. NPDC058406. Lineage (NCBI taxonomy): Bacteria > Bacillati > Actinomycetota > Actinomycetes > Kitasatosporales > Streptomycetaceae > Kitasatospora > Kitasatospora sp. NPDC058406. The sequence goes on along the minus strand of NZ_JBHXKE010000069.1, from coordinate 27,307 downwards.
GCTGGTCAACCCCTCGGCCGACGACCCCGAGGTGGTGGTCGAGGTGTCCTCCGGCGGTCGCTGGGTCGCCGAGTACTACACCCACGACCGGGCCGAGGAGCTGCCCGACGGCGGGCTGCGGATCACCCTGCGCAGCGCCGACCCCTCGCAGCTGCGCCCGCTGGCGCTGCGGCTGGGCCGGGACGGGCGGATCGTCTCCCCGCCGGAGCTCGCCGGGCAGGCACGGGCGGCGGCGCTGGAGGCCTTGGCCCACTACGGGGAGGGGCTGGTCTGAGCCGTGGAGCCCGCCGGTACCAGATTCAAGGTCTACTGCTCGGAGTGCCGGGAGAAGGTCGAGCTGCCCGCCGAGCAGTTCCGCCTCACGTTCGGCCGGACCCCGGCCCAGGCGCACTACAGCTTCGGCTGCCCGCTCTGCGGGGCGGCCGTGCGCAAGCCCGCGGGGGAGAAGATCGTCGCGGCGCTGACCGTGGCCGGGGTGCGCACCATGCGGCTGATGCCGGCCGAGGGCTGAGCGGGCGGCGGGGCGGGGCCGAGCGGGGGAGGCGCGGCCCGCGGCGGCGGATAGGGTGGGGCCATGTCCTGGATGCTCGTCGCCGCCGTCCTCGTCGCCACCGCCGGCCTGCTGGTGCTCGGCGTCCTCGCGGTCCGGCTCTGGCTGGACGTGCGGGCGCTGGCCGAGGGAGTGGACACCGCCTCCCGGGCGCTCGCCGAGGCGGCCGGCGACCTCGCGGCCTCGGCGCCGGGACGTTCCTGACCCCGCGCCGTCGCGGATCGGCCCCGGCGCCCTCCCGGCGGCGGTGCCGGCTCCCGTCCGGTCCGTCCGTCCGGTCCATCCGCTCCGCGCCGCGCCGTCCGGTCCCGCCCGCGGTCGTCCGACCTCTTCCGGACCGGGCCGACCTGCCGGGATCGGCGGTCGGGGGTGCCGGGGGGCTGCTGTACGGGGGTACCGGCGCGTTACGCTCTCAGCAGGCTCCTGAGTGCGAGGGGGCCGCTGTCCTGTTCGGGCGGCCGTCGTCACGGTGTCATCCGCAGCGGTTACCATCCCCGCAGCGGGCGGCCCGCCGGTGCCGCCGAGACTGAAGGTGGTCGAGCATGCGGATCTCGCCGATCGCGATTCTGGTGGTCGTGGTCCTTGCCATTCTCCTCTTCGGGGCCAAGCGCCTGCCCGACCTGGCGCGTTCGCTCGGCAAGTCGATGCGGATCCTGAAGAGCGAGACCCAGGCGATGCGTTCGGAGGGGGCGGCGGACGCCTCGGCCCCGCCCGCGCCGGCGGTGGCCGACGACGTCGCCGCGAAGACCATCCAGTCCGCGCCGGGGGCGTCCGCGACCTCCCGGCCGGTGAGCGAGCAGCCCTCGGGACGGTCCGCCGGTGCTGCCGCGTCCGACGGCGGCCGGGCGCACTGAACACGTCCCGCCGTGAAGACGCGCACGCGAGGCACGCGACGCACGCGACCACTGGAGGCCCGCCGACCGGCGGGCCTCGACGCACGAGTTGAGGACCGGGGTTGAGCAAGCTCACCAAGGCGCAGAAGGCGCCCAAGGATCCCGAGGGGCGGATGGCCCTCGCCGACCACCTGCGGGAACTGCGGAACCGCGTGGTCAAGTCGGTCCTGGCGATCGTGGTGTTCACGATCGTCGCGCTGATCTACCACAAGCAGATCGAGTCGTTCCTGCTCAAGCCCCTGCCGCAGTGCACCCCCGAGGTCATCCTCGAATCCGAGGGCCGTTGCGCACAGGTCTCCACCATCGGCCTGACCGCGGGCTTCAACTGGATGCTGAAGGTCGCCCTGACGGCGGGTGTGGTCGCCACCGTGCCGGTCTGGCTGTACCAGCTCTGGGCGTTCGTGGCGCCCGGCCTGCACAAGCACGAGCGCAAGTACACGGTCATCTTCATGGTGTGCGGTGCGCCGCTGTTCCTGGCGGGTGTCGGGCTGGCGATCCTGCTGCTGCCGATGACCGTCGAGGTGCTGATCTCGTTCACCCCGAACGACACCACGCCGATCCTGCCGCCCGCGGACTACTTCGACATCGCGACCAGGCTGGTGCTGGTCTTCGGCCTGGCCTTCGAGTTCCCGCTGCTGCTGGTGATGCTCAACCTGGTGGGCGTCGTCACCGGTAAGCGGCTGCTCGGCTGGTGGCGCGGCATGGTGATGGGCATCACCGTCTTCGCGGCCTTCGCCACCCCGAGTGCGGACCCGCTGAGCATGCTGGCGCTGGCCGCGCCGATCTGGGCGCTGTACTTCGTCGCGGTGGGTATCGCGATGATCAACGACCGTCGCCGGGCCCGCCGCAACCCGGACCTGGAGCTGAGCGACGAGGAGGCGTCCCACGTCGACCTCACGGTGGCGCCGGTCTCCGGGGCCGAGGCGATCGAGGCCTCCGGCACGCCGACCGCCTCCGCGTCGGTGCCCGCGGCCCGGCAGGAGCAGATGGACGACATCACCTGATCCGACCGGGCCGAGCGTCCCGGAAGCCCCGACCTGCCGCATCGCGGCGGGTCGGGGCTTTTTCGCGGGCGGTCCGCTCCCGGCGCGGCGGGGCGGGCGGTCTTGGCACGATGCATGGCATGTGACATATTACTGCCGTGTCCCACTCCCAGAGACTCCTCCCCGACGTCGTGGTGGTCGGCGCCGGTGTCGTCGGCGCCGCCTGCGCGTACTACGCCGCGTCCGCCGGCCTCGCGGTCGCCGTCGTCGACCGCGGCCCGGTCGCGGGCGGAACCACCGGCGCCGGCGAGGGCAACCTGCTGGTCTCCGACAAGGAGCCCGGTCCCGAGCTCGACCTCGCCCTGTACTCCACCCGGCTCTGGCGCGAGATCGCCGAGGAGCTCGGCACCGCCGTCGAGTACGAGCCCAAGGGCGGGCTCGTGGTCGCCTCCACGCCGGCCCGGCAGGACGCGCTGCGCGCCTTCGCCGCCGAGCAGACCGCCGTGGGCGTCGCCTCCGAGGAGATCCCCGGCGAGCGGCTGCGGGAGCTGGAACCGCACCTCGCGCCCGGACTGGCCGGCGGGTTCCTGTACCCGCAGGACGCCCAGGTCCAGCCCGCGCTGGCCGCCGCCCACCTGCTGCGGGCCGCCCGGGCGGCCGGCGCCCGGCTGTACACCGGCGAGACCGTCCGGGCGGTGCGTCTGGCGGCCGACGGCACCGTGCGCGGCGTCGAGACCGACCGGCGGCGACTGGACGCGCCCGCGGTGGTCAACGCCGCCGGCACCTGGGGCGGCGAGCTGGCCTCGCTGGCCGGCGTCCACCTCCCGGTGCTGCCCCGGCGCGGCTTCGTGCTGGTGACCGAGCCGCTGCCGCGGATCGTCCGGCGCAAGGTGTACGCCGCCGACTACGTCGCCGACGTGGCCAGCGGATCGGCCGCGCTGCAGACCTCGGCCGTGGTCGAGGGGACCCCGGGCGGGCCGGTGCTGATCGGCGCCAGCCGGGAGCGGGTCGGCTTCGACCGGACGCTCTCGGTGGAGGTGCTCCACCGGCTGGCCGTGCAGGCGGCGGCGCTCTTCCCGGTGCTGGCCGGAGTGAGCGTGATGCGCGCCTACCGGGGGTTCCGTCCGTACCTGCCGGACCACCTGCCCGCGATCGGCGCCGATCCGCGGGTGCCCGGGCTCTACCACGCCTGCGGCCACGAGGGCGCGGGCATCGGGCTGGCCCCGGCCACCGGGCTGCTGATCGCCCAGCAGCTCGTCGGCAAGGCACCCGAACTGGACCTCACGCCGTTCCGCGCCGACCGGTTCCCGGTCGCCGGCGGCCCCTCGTGACCTGCGCGGAGCGCTGACCGCAATCCGCACGGTGCCCGCACGCACCGGGACGACGGCGCTCGCGCGCCCCAGGATGAGCTGAACGGAGAACCCCACCCATGCGCCGTACCCCCGCCGACCTGGTCCGGGCCGAACCCGGGCCCGCGCACACCATCGAGTTCGACGGCCGGTCCGTGCCCGCACTGCCCGGGCAGACGATCGCCGCCGCGCTCTGGGCCGACGGCGTGCTCGCCTGGCGCACCACCCGGGTCGGCGGGAAGCCGCGCGGGGCGTTCTGCGGGATCGGCGTCTGCTACGACTGCCTGGCCACCGTCGACGGGCAGCCCAACCGGCGCACCTGCCTGCTGCCGGCCGAGCCCGGCACCACCGTCACCACCCAGGAGGGCCACGGCCGTGCCGACCTCGCCGTCTGAGTCCGCCGGAGCCGCGGGATCCCCCGCGGGCACCGGACCCGCCGAAGCCGCGCGGGCGCCGTACGACCTCGCGGTGATCGGGGCCGGGCCGGCCGGCCTGGCCGCCGCCGTGACCGCCGCTGACCTCGGGCTGCGCTGCGCCCTGCTCGACGCGGGAGAGCGCACCGGTGGCCAGTACTACCGCCACCCCGCGCCCGGCCTCGGCGCCGCCCGGCCGGACCGGCTGCACCACGGCTGGTCCGTCTACACCGGCCTCGCCGACCGGCTCGACGCCCACCGGGCGGCCGGGCGGGTCGAGCTGCTGGCCGGCCACCAGGTCTGGGCGCTGGAGCGGGCGGGGGACCGGGACTGGCGGCTGCACGCCACCACCGGACCCGCCGCCGACGACCGGGCCACCGTCCGGTCCGCGGCCGTGCTGCTCGCGACCGGCGCCTACGAGCGGCAGCTCCCCTTCCCGGGCTGGACGCTGCCCGGAGTGGTCACCGCCGGTGGTGCGCAGGCCATGCTCAAGGCCGGTCTGGTCCTGCCCGGCCGGCGGATCGTGGTGGCCGGCAGCGGTCCGCTGCTGCTCGCCGCGGCGTCCTCGCTCGTCACCGCCGGGGCCGAGGTGCCCGCGGTGGTCGAGGCCACGAACTACCTCGGCTACGCCCGGCGCCCCGGTGTGCTGGCCGCCGTCCCGGCCAAGCTGGTCGAGGGCGCCGGGCACGGTTCCGCACTGCTGCGGCACGGCGTTCGGCTGCGCCGCAGCAGCGCGGTGGTCGAGGCGCACGGCACCGACCGGGTCACCGCCGTCACGGTGGCCCGGCTGGATGCCGAGTGGCGGCCGGTGCCCGGCACGGAGCGGCGGATCGCGTGCGACGCGCTCGCCGTCGGCCACGGGCTGCTGCCGCAGATCGAGCTGGCCACCGAACTGGGGGCGGCGACCCGGACCACCCCCGACGGGACCGCCGCGCTCACGGTCGACGCCCGGCTGCGGACCACCGTGCCCGGCCTCTGGGCGGCCGGCGAGGCCTGCGGCGTCGGCGGCGCCGACCTCGCGATCGCGGAGGGCGAGCTGGCCGCGCACGCGGTGGCGGACCGTCCGGTGCGCACCGCGCTGCTGCGGCGGCGGACCCGGCTGCGGGCCTTCGCCGAGCTGATGGCCGCCTCCCACCGGCCCGGCCCGGGCTGGACCGGCTGGCTGCGGCCGGACACCGACGTCTGCCGCTGCGAGGAGGTGCCGGCCGGTGTCATCCGGGAGGCGGTGGAGGAGCTGGGCGCGGGAGACGCCCGCACCGTGAAGCTGCTGACCAGGGCCGGGATGGGCTGGTGCCAGGGCCGGATGTGCGGTCCGGCGGTGGCCTGCCTCGCCGGTGCCGGTGGTGGCGCCGGTGCCGGTGCCGGTATCGGCGAGGAGGAGGTGCGGCCGGACAGCCGCCCGTTCTCCTGCCCGGTCCCGCTCGGGCAGCTCGCGGCCGAACCGCACGGGGACGGGCCGCAGGGCTCGGACCTGGACTGAACTCGCCGGTCGGGGACTCTTGTCTCCACCGCGCGATCTCTAATAAAATGTCACACCTCACCAAGGAGAAGCTGTGTCCCACACCCCGCACGACACCACCCGGCCCTGGCGCGGCATCATGGTCGCCACCACGATCCCGCTGCGCGAGGACCTCTCCGTCGACTACGACGCCTACGCCGACCACGTCCGCTGGCTGATCGAGTCGGGCTGCGACGGCGTCGTCCCCAACGGCTCGCTCGGCGAGTACCAGACCCTGACCGCCGAGGAGCGCGCCCGGGTCGTCGAGGTCGCCGTCGAGGCCGCCGGTGACGGCTCCCGCGTCATGCCCGGTGTGGCCGCCTACGGCAGCGCCGAGTCCCGCCGCTGGGCCGAGCAGGCCGCCGAGGCCGGCGCCGGCTCCGTCCTCCTGCTGCCGCCCAACGCCTACCGGGCCGACCACGACGCCGTCCGGGCGCACTACGCCGAGGTGGCCAAGGCCGGCGTCCCGATCGTGGCCTACAACAACCCGATCGACACCAAGGTCGACCTCGTCCCCGCGCTGCTCGCGCAGCTGCACGGCGAGGGCTCGATCGTCGCGGTCAAGGAGTTCAGCGGCGACGTCCGCCGGGCCTACGAGATCGCCGAGCTGGCCCCGGGCCTCGACCTCCTGATCGGCGCCGACGACGTGCTGCTGGAGCTGGCCCTCGCGGGTGCGGTCGGCTGGATCGCCGGCTACCCGAACGCGCTGCCCGCGGCGAGCGTCGCGCTCTACCGGGCCGCCGTCGCACGCGACCTGGACACCGCGCTGCCGCTCTACACCTCGCTCCACTCGCTGCTGCGCTGGGACTCCAAGACCGAGTTCGTCCAGGCCATCAAGCTCTCCATGGACATCGCCGGCCGCCCCGGCGGTCCGGTCCGCGCCCCCCGCGGGCCGCTGACCCCGGAGGTCGAGGCGGCCGTCCGTGCGGCCACCGAGAAGGCCCTGGCCGAGGGCCACGCGTAACCGCCGCTCCGAACGTCCGGTGTCCGGGACGGCCGGCTGCGGGGGCAGCCGGCCTCCGGCCCCACCATTCACCCCCACCCCCACGGAGCTCCGCCAGATGCGCACCCGCCACGTCTTCCACGCCGTCGACTCGCACACCGAGGGCATGCCCACCCGGGTCGTCACCGGCGGGTTCGGCGTCATCCCCGGTGCCACCATGGCCGAACGCCGGGTCCACTTCCAGCAGCACCTCGACCACTTCCGCACCCTGCTGATGTACGAGCCGCGCGGCCACGCCGCGATGAGCGGCGCCGTCCTCCAGCCGCCGACCCGGCCCGACGCCGACTTCGGGGTGCTCTACATCGAGGTCTCCGGCCTGCTGCCGATGTGCGGGCACGGCACCATCGGCGTCGCCACCGTGCTGGTCGAGACCGGGATGGTGCCGGTGGTCGAGCCGGTCACGACCGTCCGGCTGGACACCCCGGCCGGCCTGGTGATCGCCGACGTCGCGGTCGAGGACGGCGCGGCCACCTCGGTCACCATCCGCAACGTGGCGTCCTACTCCGTGGCGCTGGACCGCACGATCGAGGTGCCCGGGTACGGCACCGTCGGCTACGACCTCGCGTACGGGGGCAACTTCTACGCCATCCTGCCGCTCGCCGAGTTCGGGATCCCCTTCGAACGCGAGCGCAAGCAGGACATCCTGGACGCCGGCCTGGCGCTGATGGAGGCGATCAACGGGAGCCCGGACCGGCCGGTGCACCCGGAGGACCCGTCCATCCACAGCTGCCACCACGTCCAGCTGCTCGCCCCCGGCTCCACCGCCGAGCACTCCCGGCACGCCATGGCCATCCACCCCGGCTGGTTCGACCGCTCGCCCTGCGGCACCGGCACCTCGGCCCGGATGGCGCAGCTGCACGCGCGCGGAGAGCTGCCGCTCGGCCGGGACTTCCGCAACGACTCCTTCATCGGGACGACCTTCACCGGGCGCCTGGTCGAGGAGACCGAGGTGGCCGGACGGCCCGCGGTCGTCCCCACCGTCACCGGGCGGGCCTGGATCACCGGCACCGCCCAGTACTTCCTCGACCCCAGCGACCCGTTCCCGGCCGGCTTCCTGCTCTGAAGCCCGCCGCCTCATCCGCCGACCCCCCTGAAGGGCTTGTTGCCGTGACGATCCGTTCGTACAACCCCGCCGACCCCGCGGACCTCGTCGCCGAGGCGCCCGCCCCCGGTGCCGAGGCCGTCGAGGCCACCGTCGCCCGCGCCCGTGCCGCGCAGCCCGGTTGGGTCGCGGCCGGCGCCGGCGGTCGCTCGGCCGCGCTCACCCGGATCGCCGAGGTGGTCGAGGCGCACGCCGAGGAGCTGGCCGCGCTGATCGTGCGCGAGGTCGGCAAGCCGGCGGCCGAGGCACGTGGCGAGGTGGCCCGCACCGCCGCGATCTGGCGGTACTACGCGCAGGCGCCGTACGCGGCGTCCGGCGCCGTGCACGAGACCGCCGCCGGGCCCGGGCTGCTGCTCACCCGCCGCCGCCCGTACGGCGTGGCCGGGCTGATCACGCCGTGGAACTTCCCGCTGGCGATCCCCACCTGGAAGGCCGCACCGGCGCTGGCCGTCGGCAACACCGTGGTGCTCAAGCCGTCCTCGGAGGCGATCGGCTGCGCGAAGCGCCTCGCCGAGCTGGTCGCCGAGGCCGGGCTGCCGGACGACGTCTTCACCGTGCTGCCCGGCGGCGGGGCCGAGGGCGGGACGCTGGTCGGCGCCGCGGACGTGGTCTCGTTCACCGGCTCCACCGGGGTCGGCAAGCAGGTCGTCCGGACCGCCACCGAGCGGGGCACCCCGGTCCAGGCCGAGCTCGGCGGGCTGAACGCCGCGCTGGTCCTGCCGGACGCCGACTTCGAGCAGGCCGCCGCCCACCTGGCCGCGGCGATCGCCGGGTACGCCGGGCAGAAGTGCACCGCCACCAGCCGGGTGATCGCCGTCGGCGAAGCCTACGAGCCGCTGCGCGCCGCGCTGGTCAAGGCGCTGGCGCAGGTCGACGAGACGGCCTGCGGGCCGGTCATCAACGCCGCCTCGCGCGACCAGATCACCGAGGCCCTCGCCTCCGCCCGGGAGGCCGGCGCCGAGGTGCTGGCCGGCGGCGGCGTCCCGGACCGGGCCGGCTGGTACCTGGACCCGACCCTGGTCGCCGGGGTGCCGGACGGGCACCCGCTGCGGCGCGAGGAGTTCTTCGGCCCGATCGCCGTGCTGCACGCCGCGGCCGACCTGGACGAGGCGGTCGCGCTCGCCAACGACACCCCGTACACGCTGGCCGCCTCGGTGCACACCCGCAGCCTGGACGTCGCGCTCGCCGTCGCCGACCGGCTGGACGCGGGCATGATCCGGGTCAACGCGCCGTCCAGCGGCGTCGACTTCCACCTGCCGTTCGGCGGCGCCAAGGGCGCCAGCCACGGTGCGCGGGAGCAGGGCGAGGCCGCGCTCGACTTCTACACCCAGGGCCGCACGGTCACCCTGCTGCCGGCGGGCGGTGCCTGATGCGGGTCGATCACGTCGACACGGTCGACTACCACACGGCCGGCGAGCCGTTCCGGATCGTGGTCGGTGGCGCCCCGGTCGTCCCCGGGGACACCGTCGCCGAGCGGCGGGCGATCGCGATCGGCGCGGGCGGCACCGCCACCTCGCCCCGGCCCGGCCCGCTGGACGAGGTGCGCCGGCTGCTCACCCGCGAACCGCGCGGGCACGCCGGGATGTACGGCGGGTTCCTGGTGCCGCCGGACGACGACGAGGCCGACCTCGGCGTGCTCTTCTGGCACAAGGACGGCTACTCGACCGCCTGCGGTCACGGCACCATCGCGCTCGGCGCCTGGGCGGTGGACTCCGGGCTCGTCCCGGCGCCGGAGTTCGGCGTCGCCCGGGTGCGGATCGACGTCCCGTCCGGCCGCGTCACCGCGCTGGTCCACCGGAGCGGCGGGCGCACCACCGGGGTGACCTTCCGCAACGTCCCGGCCTGGGTCGGCGACCTCAAGGTCCCGGTCGCGACCTCGCGCGGGACCGTCGAGGTGGCCGTCGCGCACGCCGGGGCCTGCTACGCCTCGGTGCCGGCCGCCGCCCTGGGGCTCTCGGTCAGCCTCGACCGGCTGCCCGAGCTCACCGCGGCCGGGCGGGAGATCCAGGCCGCGCTGGCCGACGAACCCGCGGTCCAGCACCCGGTGGACCGCCGGCTGTCGGGCGTCTACGGCGTCATCCTGTACGAAGAACTCCCCTCCGCCGACGGCGGGTTGAACCAGCGGAACGTCACCGTCTTCGCGGACGGGCAGATCGACCGCTCGCCGTGCGGCTCCGGCACCTCGGCCCGGCTCGCCGTGCTCGCCGCCGAAGGCAGGCTCCTGCCCGGGCAGGAGCTGCGGCACGAGTCGATCGTCGGAACGGTCTTCGGCGGCCGGGTCCTGGCCGGCGGCGACCCGTGGGGCGACGGGGTGGTCACCGAGGTGACGGGCCACGCCTACCGCACGGGGGAGCACCGGTTCCTGCTCGACCCCCGGGACGAGCTCGGCGTGGGGTTCCTGCTGTGACGGGCGAGCTCCGGGGCGGCCTCGGGCCGGTCGGCGCGGACGCCCCGCCGCCCGCCGCGCCGGTCGGTGAGGTCGGCCCGGCCGGTCAGGTCGGTCAGGTCGGTGAGGTCGGGCAGGGCGCCGTCGGGCTGACCCCGGCCGAGGCCGTCGCCGCGATCGAGCAGGTGCTCCTCGACGGGCTGGACCCGGAGGCCGGGCCCGCCCGCTCGGCGATGCCGGTGCCGGCCGGCGAACTGCTGCTGATGCCGGCCGCCTCCGCCGCGTACACCGGGGTCAAGATCGCGGGAGTCGCGCCCGCCAACCCGGCGGCCGGGCTGCCCCGGATCACCGGCAGCTACCTGCTGCTCGACGGTCCCACCCTGCAGCCCGTCGCCCTGCTCGACGGCGCCGCGCTCACCGCGCTGCGCACGCCGGCCGTCACCGCGGCCGCGCTGCGCCGGCTGGCCGCGCCGGACGCCGCGCACCTGGTCCTCTTCGGGGCCGGCCCGCAGGCGTACGGGCACCTGGACGCGCTGCTCGGCGTCCTGCCGCTGACCCGGGTGACGGTGGTCGCCCGCAGCGAGCGGCCGGCCGAGGCGCTGGCCCGGTACGCCCGGGCGCGCGGCCTGGCCGCGGCCCTCGGCACGCCGGCCGACGTGGCCGACGCCGACGTGGTGGTCTGCTGCACCACGGCGCGCACGCCGCTGTTCGACGGCTCGCTGGTGCCGGCCCGCGCGGCGGTGGCGGCGGTCGGCTCGCACGAGGTGGACGCCCGCGAGGTGGACGAGCTCCTGGTCGGCCGGTCCGCGCTGTACGTGGAGGCACGGTCCGCCGCGCTCCGGGAGGCCGGCGACCTGCTGATGGCGGGCGTCACGGCCGCCGACGAGCTGTGGAACCTGGCCGAGCTGGTGCGCGGCGAGGCGCCGGTGCCGGCGGACCGCCCGCGCTTCTTCAAGAGCGTGGGGATGGCCTGGCAGGACCTTGCCGTGGCGGCGGAGGTGCATCGGCGCGGTCTGCGCTGATCTTCCGCCGGGGTGCCCGGGCCGACGGCCCGGGGCCCGGAGGTCCGGCACGTCGAGTGCGCCCCGTGCGGCCGGCGCGCTCGGCGTGCCGGGCGTCAAGTCCCGTTACTCGGACACTGGTTGGTCGTTGGAGGAGTGGGCCGGAGCTGCGGCCGACGCACCGGGAGGGATCCCCGGTCGCGTCGGCCGCTTTTGTGTGTCCGGCCGGTCGGCGGTGCGGTGCCTGAGCGGTGGGGTGCCCGGGCGGTGGGGTGCCCGGGCCGTGCGGTGCGTGGCCGGCGGGGTGCCCGGGTGTCGGGGGGCCGGGGGCGTCCTACCGGTAGGTGGCGATCAGGCGGGCCAGGTGGCGGCCGGTGAGGTGGAGCGGTTCCTCGCTGCGGGCCACCTGGGCGGCCAGCTCCGCACCCTCCAGGGTGTTGATGACGGTGGCGGCGAGTTCACGGGCGTCGGTGAGGCCGATCCCGGAGGTGTGCAGCTTCTCCTCGACGATCGCGCGCCAGTGCGCGAACGCCTCGACGACGGCCTCCTCGATGACCGGGGCCCGGCCGACCGTCTCCAGGGCGGTGGTGGTGATGGGGCAGCCGTCCTGCCACCCGGAGTCGCGCAGCGCGTCGGCGAGCAGGCGCGTGCACGCGATGACGGCCTCGGCAGGGTCGGCCGCGCTGTCCAGTCCGGTGCGGAGCAGCCCGGCGAACTCCTGGTCGCCGTGGCGGATCGCCTCGGCGGCCAGCTCCTGCTTGCCGCCGGGGAAGAAGTGGTAGACGGAGCCGAGGGTGGCCTCCGCCTCGCGGGAGATCTGTTTGATGCCGGTGCCCTCGTACCCCTGGCGCTGGAGCAGCCGGGAGGTGGCCCGGACGATCCGCTCGCGGGTGCCGGTGGTGGTCGTCTTCACGACGGCGAGTCTAGCCGGTCGAATGGATAGAGCGTTCGTTCCAGGGCCGTGCTAGCTTCCTCCTGGATAGAGCGTTCGTTCTAGCGAACCCTTCGGAGGGGATTCCCATGTCTGCCGCCCAGCCCGCCCGATACGCCCAGTACGCCGAGGGGGCGGCGAGGTCCGTCACCCTGATCGGTCTCGGCCCGATGGGCCGCGCGATGGCCGCCGCCTACCTGGACGCCGGATACGCCGTCACCGTGTGGAGCCGGACCGCGGGCCGGGCCGGGGAGCTGGTCGCCCGGGGCGCCGTCCTCGCGCCGGGGGCGGCCGAGGCGGTGGCCGCCAACGACCTGGTCGTCCTGAGCCTCACCGACTACGACGCGGTGTTCGCCGTGTTGACCGCCGCCGAGTCGGAGCTGCGCGGCAAGGTCGTCGTCAACCTCAGCTCGGACACCCCCGAGCGCGCCCGGGAGGCCGCCCGCTGGCTCGCCGAACGCGGCGCCGCCCACCTGACCGGTGGCGTCCGGGTGCCGCCGTCCGGCATCGGCCGGCCGGAGTCGGACACGTTCTACAGCGGGCCGGTCGAGCCCTTCCGGGAGCACCGGCCCGCCCTGGAGGTGCTCACCGGCGCCGACTACCGGGGCGACGACCCCGGGCTGGCCCAGCTGTACTACCAGATCCAGATGGACCTCTTCTGGACCTCGCTGGCCGGCTACCTGCACGCCACCGCCGTCGCGGAGGCCAACGGCATCTCGGCCGAGGAGTTCCTCCCCTACGCCGCCTCGACGGCCGCCTCGATGCCCGGATTCCTGTCCTTCTACGCGCTCCGGATCACCGCCGGGCACCACGGGGGTGACGTCGACCGGCTCGTCATGGCCGCCGCCAGCCTCGATCACGTCCTGCACACCGTGGAGGCGTCGGGGGTGGACGGTGCGCTGCCCCGGCTGCTGGCGGACACCTTCCGGCGCGGCGTCGAGGCCGGGCACGGCGGGTCCAGTGCGACCAGCCTGATCGGGCTGTTCAGGGGGGAGGGCGCGACGGAGGCGGGGGGAGGGGCGGCCGGGGAGTGACGCGGGTCCGGGGCCGCCGACCGTTGCCACCGGTCGGCGGCCCTGCCACGATGGGGTCCGGCGCAAGATCCGACCGCTGACGGGATCTCCGAATCGCGGACTGTTGCACACTCAACGTAACGTGACATTGTACGCTGGTGTTCTGCACCCACCCGGAGGAACACCATGGCCGACCTCAAACCCCGCACCCTGATCTCCGTCCAGGAGCGGCTGCGCGACCAGGTCGCCCACGCGCTCCGCGCCGCCCTGATCTCCGGTGAACTGCGCCCCGGCGTGGTCTACTCCGCGCCCGCGCTCGCCGCCGACTTCGGCGTCTCCGCCACCCCCGTCCGCGAGGCCATGCTGGACCTCGCCCGCGAGGGCCTGGTCGAGGCCGTCCGCAACAAGGGCTTCCGGGTCACCGAGCTGACCGAGCGCGACCTCGACGACTTCACCGAGATCCGCGCCCTGATCGAGGTCCCGACGGTCGGCCGGGTCACCCGCTCCGCCACCGCCGAACAGTTGGAGGCGCTGCGCCCGCAGGCCGAGGCCATCGTCGTCGCGGCCGGCAAGCACGACCTGATCGGCTACCTGGAGGCCGACCGCCAGTTCCACCTCGACCTGCTCGGGCTGGCCGGCAACGCCCGCCTGGTGGAGGTCGTCGGCGACCTGCGCAAGCGATCCCGCCTCTACGGCCTCAACCGGCTCGCCGAGCGCGGCGAGCTGGTCTCCTCGGCGGAGGAGCACCTGGCGCTGCTCGACCTGATGATCTCCGGTGACGCCGACGCCGCCGAGGCCTGCATGTCCCGTCACCTCAGCCACGTCCGCTCGCTGTGGGCGGAGGGCCAGGAGGAGGCCGCGGAGGAGGCCCGCCCGGCGCTGCGCCTCCGCGCGCGGTAGGGCACGGTAGGGCGGAGTCACCCGGACGGGTGCGTTCCGGCGATCGGGCCGGGGAACGGGCCGGGGAACGGGCCCGGGTCCTACGATGATGTTCCCGACATCGGCAGCGCATGTACGACCCGGCGGTGTTCCGCCTCGTCCTGGAGGTCACGTCGTCGAACCTGAGTGACGACCTGAAGAAGAAGCCCTCCGCGTACGCGCCCGCCGGGGTGCCCGTCAGGGCGGCGACCACCGCGTGCACGCCGTCCACCGCCCCGGGCAGTCGTTCACCCTGCCCGAGTCGATCGGGGCCCCGGTGACGCTGTCGGTGGACGACGTGCTGGCGGCGAAGACGTAGGACCCGTCAGGGGGGTCAGACCGCCGCGGGGACGGTGAGGCGTCCGTCGTGGACCTCGGCGACCTGGTCGACCGCCGTCAGGTGGGTCCGGTCGTGGGTGACCAGGACGGTGGCCGTGGCACGCCGGTGGGTGAGCGCGGTCAGCAGGTCGAGGACGGCGGCCCCGCGTTCGTGGTCCAGGGCGCTGGTCGGTTCGTCCACCAGCAGCACGGTCGGATCGTTCATCAGCGCGCGGGCGATGTTGACGCGCTGGCGCTGACCGCCGGACAGCTGGTGCGGGCGGCGGGTCGCCTGCCCGCGCAGGCCGACCGCGTCCAGCAGGTCCAGCGCCCGGGGGAGCGCGGCACGCGGGGAGCGGCCGTCCAGGTGGGCCATCACCTGGAGCTGTTCGGCCGCGGTGAGCGAGGGCAGCAGGTTGGGCTGCTGGAAGACGATCCCGATCCGGTCCCGGCGCAGCGCGGTGAGCGCGGCGCGGCCCAGCCCGGCGGTCTCGGTGCCGTCCACCACCACCCGGCCGGAGTCCGGGGCGATCAGCGTCGCGGCGACCGCCAGCAGGCTGGACTTGCCGGAGCCGGACGGACCCACCACCGCCGTGACCGTGCCCTTCGGGACGGTCAGCGAGACCTCGTCCAGGGCGGTCAGCCGGCCGTCGCCGTCGGGGTAGGTGAGGGTGATGCGGTCGAGGTGCAGGCTCATCGGACGCTCCCCAGAGCGGTCAGCGGGTCGACGGAGGTGATCCGGCGGACGGACAGGGCCGCGCCGACCGCGCCGAGCGTGATCATCACGGCGGCCGGGACGAGCACGGTCGGCGCGTCCAGGACGAACGGCACGGCCGAGCCGATCAGCGCGCCGGCGCCGGCCGCGATCGCGGTGCCGGCGGCGGTGCCCAGGAGGAGCAGCACCACCGCCTGGCCGAGGGCGTCCCGCAGCAGGTAGCGGGTGGAGGCGCCGAGCGCCTTCAGGACGGCGATGTCGCCGCTGCGCTGGATCGTCCACACGGTGAAGAACGCGCCGATCACCAGGGCCGAGATGGCGAACAGGAAGCCGCGCATCAGCTGGAGCGAGCCGTTCTCCGAGGTGTAGGAGCCGATCGCGGCGAGCGAGTCCGCCCGGCTGCGGGTCTCGGTGCCGAGGCGGGCGTCGGCGGCGGCCAGATCGGCGCCGGAGGCGGTGGTGAGCGCGACCACGGTGGCGTGACCCGCGCCGCCCGGCGCGGTCTGCTGCCAGTCGGTGAGGCTCGCCCAGACGACCGGGGTGTGGCTGAACGAGGCGTCGCCCGCCACCGCCGCGACCCGGAGCGGCCGACCGGCCAGCGTGAACGCGTCGCCGGGGCGCAGACCGCCGAGGTCCTGTGCGGCGGTCTGCGACAGCACCGCCCGGCCGGGGCCGAGCAGCGCACCCTGCGGGGCCAGCGCCGAGCCGTCCGGTACCCCGAAGACGGAGAGCGCGGCGCTACGCGGACCGGCCGCCGCCCTGGTGGTCGTGATGCCGAGCGGCTGCGCGGAGGTGACGCCCGGGACCCGCGCCCACTCCTGCCACTGCTCGGGAGTCAGCCGGGAGTCGGTGAAGGAGAGCTTCTGCCCGTCGGCCGGTCTGGCGAAGGCCAGGTGGTCGGCGGGCAGCCCGGTGACCGCCGAGACGTTCTGCCGGCCCAGCCCGGCGGTCAGCCCGGACAACAGGCCGACCAGCACGGTGATCAGTACGATGACGGTTCCCATCAGGGCGAACCGCCCCTTGGCGAACCTCAAATCCCTCCAGGCGACGAACACCTTCGGCCCTTCTTCCCGACGCGTTTTCCGACACTGACGAGACTGGCCGGGGAGGGCGCCTCCGGGCATCGCACCGGGGATGGGAACCTCCGCATCGAAGGGCCGGGGCGGAGCTCAACCCTTTGATTGATGCCGGATGCGGCCGAGGACCCTACGCTGGACGGATGGCGACCGAACGACCACGAACCACCCCCGTCGCCCGCATGCTCCAGGTCTGCCTGCACCTGTCGGTGGCGGGCCTGCTGGCGCTGGCCGTCGCGCGGGCCGCGGTCGGCCGGGGCGGTGACCTCGCGGCCGTCACCTCCGCCGCCACCGCGATGGCCGCCGTCTACGCGGCCGGACCGCTGATCGGCGCCGTCCGCCGCTCCCGCCGGGCCTCCGTGCTCTGGCTGGCCCTGCTCGGCGTCACCTGGGCGGGTGTCCTCGTCGCCACCCCGGACGGGGTCTGGGTGGCCTTCCCGCTGTACTTCCTGGAACTGCACCTGCTCGGACGCCGGGCCGGACCGGCCGCGGTGCTGCTCACCGCGGTCGCCGCCATCACCGCGTACTCGGCGCACGAGCACACCGTCAGCGTCGCCGCCGCGATCGGGCCTTTGCTGGGGGCCGCCGTCGCCGTCGCCACCGTCCTCGGCTACCAGGCGCTCTACCGGGAGAGCGAGGAACGCCGCCGGCTCATCGACGAGCTCACCGCCGCCCGCGCGGACCTCGCCGCCGCCCACCACGCGGCCGGCGTCCTCGCCGAACGCGAGCGGCTCGCCCGGGAGATCCACGACACCCTCGCGCAGAGCCTCACCAGCATCCAGTTGCTGCTCCGGGCCGCGCAGCGGGCGCTGCCGGAGCGGACCGGGGCCGTCGCCGAGTACGTGGAGCAGGCCCGGCAGGCCGCCCAGGACAACCTCGCCGAGGCGCGCCGCTTCGTCCGCGCGCTCACCCCGCCCGACCTGGAGAGCGGCTCGCTGCCCGACGCGCTGGAGCGGCTCTGCGCCACGACGTCGGTGCGCAGCGGACTTCCCGTGCGGCTGCACGTCTCCGGGGAACGGGTCCGGCTGCCCGTGCCGCACGAGGTGGCGCTGCTGCGGATCGCGCAGTCGGCGCTCGGCAACACGGTGCGGCACGCCGGGGCGACCCATGCGGAGATGACGCTCGGCTTCACGCCGGGAGAGGTCGCGCTGGACGTGGTGGACGACGGGGCGGGGTTCGACCCGGAGGCCCTGGCCGAGGCCGGCCCGGGCGACGGCGACCGCGGGTTCGGGCTGCCGTCCATGCGGGCCCGGGCCCGGTCGCTCGGCGGGACCTTCGCGGTGGAGTCGGCGCCGGGCGAGGGCACGGCGCTCGCCGTACTGTTGCCGGTGCCCGCTGCCACCCCGGAGGAGTCCGCATGACCGACGGCACGATCGGCCTGCTGATCGCCGACGACCACCCGGTGGTCCGGGCCGGCCTGCGGGCCGTCCTGGAGAGCGAACCGGGCTTCGTGATCGTCGCGGAGGCGGCCACCGCCGAGCGGGCCGTCGAACTGGCGGCGGACCCGGGTGTCGACGTGGTGCTGATGGACCTGCAGTTCGGGGCCGGCTCGGCGATGAACGGGGCCCAGGCCACCGCGGCGATCACCGCCCGGGGCGCGGGGGCGCCGCGGGTCCTGGTCGTCACCACGTACGACACCGATGCGGACACCCTGCCGGCGCTGGAGGCCGGGGCCACCGGCTACCTGCTGAAGGACGCGCCGCCGGAGGAGCTGGCCCGGGCGGTCCGGTCCGCGGCGGCCGGGCGGTCGGCGCTGGCGGCCACGGTGGCGGACCGGCTGCTGGAACGGATGCGGACGCCGGCGGCGGCGCTGAGCGTCCGCGAGACGGAGGTGCTGGGGCTGGTCGCGGACGGGCTGACCAACCAGCAGATCAGCCGGGAGCTGCACCTCAGCCAGGCCACGGTGAAGTCGCACCTGGTGCACGTCTACACCAAGTTGGGGGTCGAGTCGCGCACGGCCGCGGTACGGGCGGCGCGGGCCGGGGGACTGATCCGCCGGGGGGCGTAGACCGCCGGGGCGTAGGGTGGTGGCTGTTCGAACCGCTCTGTTACACCTCGGTGGAGGACCTCCGGATGGCCGTCCGACTCGACGCACTCGACCGACTCGCCGTGCCCGTGATCGCCGCGCCGATGGCGGGCGGGGCGTCCACACCGGAGCTGGTCGCCGCGGTGAACGGCGCCGGCGGGCTCGGCTTCCTGGCCGCCGGGTACCGGAGCGCCGCCGCGATGCTCGAACAGATCCACCGGGTACGGGAGACGACGGACCGGCCGTTCGGCGTCAACCTCTTCGTGCCCGCGGAGCCGGGAGACCCGGCGGCCGTCGCGGCCTACCGGGACCGGCTCCGGCCGGAGGCCGAACGGCACGGCGTGACGCTGCCGGAGACGATCGCGCCCGACCGGGACGACTGGGACGCCAAGATCGCCGCGCTGCTCGCCGGGCCCGCCCCCGTCCCGGTGGTCTCCTACACCTTCGGGCTGCCCTCCGCCGAGGAGGCGCGGGCGCTGCGGGCCGCGGGGAGCTTCCAGGTCGGCACGGTGACCACCCCCGAGGAGGCCCGACGGGCCGAGGCGGTCGGGATGGACGCGCTCTGCGTCCAGGGTCCGGAGGCCGGCGGGCACCGGGCGACCCACCGGGTGGCGGACCGCCCGGGTGACCAGCCGCTGCTCGAACTGCTGGCCGGCGTCCGGGCGGTGACCGGACTGCCGCTGATCGCCGCCGGCGGGCTGGCCGACGGCCCGGCCGTCGCGGGCGCGCTGCGGGCCGGCGCGGTGGCCGTCCAGCTCGGGACGGCGCTGCTGTGCGCGGACGAGTCCGGGGCGTCGGCGGCGCACCGGTCGGCGCTGGCGGAGTTCGAGGAAACGGTGGTGACCCGGTCGTTCACCGGGCGCCCGGCACGCGGCCTGCGCAACGCGTTCATCGACCGGTACGAGCCGTACGCGCCGGCCGCCTACCCGGAGGTGCACCACCTGACGCAGCCGCTGCGCGCGGCGGCGACCCGCCGTGGGGACACCGCGGCGATGCACCTGTGGGCCGGGACGGGCCACCGGGCGGCGCGCGGCGGGCCGGCGGCGGAGCTCGTCAAGGAGCTGTGGGAGCGGGCTCGGGCCGCGGGTCGGTGAGCACCGCGCGGTAGTGGCCGATCTTGGCCCGGATGCGGCCCTGCTGCCGTCGCAGATGGGCGATCTGCTCCTCGACCCGGGCGTCGTGCTCCTCCAGCACGGCGAGCCGCTCGGCGACCGTGAGGTCCCCGCTGCGTGCGAGTTCGGTGAAGCGGAGCATGCCGGCGATGGGCATGCCGGTGTCCCTCAGGCACCGCAGCATGCCGAGCCAGGCGAGGTCGTGCTCGCTGAACAGCCGCCGCCCGGTGCGGTCGCGCTGTACGGCGTCCAGCAGCCCGATCTTCTCGTAGTACCGCAGCGTGTCGAGGCTGAACCCCGACCGCGCCACCGCCTCCGCGGGCGACAGCATCTCCGTACCGGCTCCACTCATGCGGCCGATCATCCCACCGGACATGAGCGCGCCACCGGGGCGTGCGGCAGCGGAGGTCGAGGTCACGGTGCGGCAGGGGGATCGGACGATCAAGGTCGCCTGAGGCCCCCTGCCGCGGGGCGGGCCGGTCGGCCCGCCCGGGATCAGGCGAGGAGGTCGGCCATCCAGGACTCGATGCCGGCGACGGAGCGCGGCAGGGCGCCGGACATCAGGCGGGCGCCGTCGGCGGTGATGACGAGGTCGTCCTCGATCCGGATGCCGAGACCGCGCAGCTCCAGGGGGAGGGTCTCGTCGTCGGGCTGGAGGTAGAGGCCGGGCTCGACGGTGAGGACGTGGCCCTCCTCCAGGACGCCGTCGAGGTAGGTCTCGGCCCGGGCCTTCGCGCAGTCGTGGACGTCGAGGCCGAGCATGTGGCCGGTGCCGCAGAGGGTGTAGCGGCGGTAGAGGCCGCTGTCCTCGGCGAGGGCCTCCTCGGCGGAGACGCGCAGCACGCCCCAGTCGGCGAGGCCTTCGGCGATGACCCGCATGGCGGCGTGGTGGAAGTCGCGGAACCGGGCGCCGGGGCGCAGCGCGGCGATGCCGGCGCTCTGGGCGGCGAGGACGAGCTCGTAGGCCTGGCGCTGGACCGGGCTGAAGGTGCCGTTGAGCGGGAGGGTGCGGGTGATGTCGGCGGTGTAGAGGGTGTCGGTCTCCACTCCGGCGTCGAGGAGCAGCAGCGCGTTCGGGTCGATGGCGCCGTCGTTGCGGATCCAGTGCAGGACGCAGGCGTGCGCCCCGGTGGCGGCGATGGTGTCGTAGCCGATGCCGTTGCCCTCGGCGCGGGCGCGCAGGTTGAAGACGCCCTCGATCCAGCGCTCGCCGCGGTGGTGGCGCAGTGCGTCGGGCAGTGCGCGGACGACGTCCTGGAAGCCGAGCACGGTGTGGTCGACGGAGAGCTGGAGCTGCTCGACCTCCCAGGCGTCCTTGACCAGGCGCAGCTCGGAGAGGACGGCGGCCAGGGTGGCGTCGTTCTCGGCCCGGGCGGCGGCGCCGGGGCGGCCGGCGGCGGTGTCGAGTTCGCTGTCGATGCCGGCGAGCACGCGGGTGGCGGGCTGGGGGCCGGCGAGGAGCTTGTCGAGGTCGTCGAGGTGTTCGGCGCGGATGCCGGTGAGCCGGGCGGCCTCGTCGAGGTCGGGGCGGCGGCCGACCCAGAACTCGCCGTAGCGGCGGTCGCGGTAGAACTCGGCGCCGCGGACCGGGTCGCCGCCGCGGGGGGAGCGGGGGCGCAGGTAGAGGACGGGCTCGTGGCCGTCGGGACCGGTCGGTTCGAGGACGAGGACGTGGCCGACCTGGTCCTCGCCGGCGAGGCCGGTGAGCCAGGCGTAGGCGCTGTGCGGGCGGAACCGGTAGTCGACGTCGTTGCTGCGGACCTTGAGCCGGCCGGCCGGAACGATCAGCCGCTCGCCGGGGAAGGCGGCGGAGAGCCGGGCGTGGCGGCCCGGCAGCGCGGCGTGGGCGGGGACCCGGTTCGCGGCGGGGAGCGGGGTGGGGGCCCAGGAGGTGCCCATGAAGGCGTCGAGGGCGGGGGAGACGGGGAGGTCGTGGCTGCCGGTGTTGAGGCCGGTCTGACGGAGGGTCACCGGGGGTACTCCTAAGCGGGCTTCCTGGAACGGGATTTCCCTGATCTAGGCCCTTGCGGGTCGGGCGTCGGGCGATCGGGGCGCGGGGGCGGCACGGACACAGCTCGGTAACGGGTCGCGTCACCTCTTGTGCAGTGCAATTTCACATTACTATGTTACGGGTCACACCGAGGAGCGGCTAGACCCCTTGAGGTCGCCCTCCCGGCAGGACCCCGGATCACCCCGGGGCGGACGACGGGCCGGTCACGGTTGGCCCCCCACAGCGGAGTTGCACATGACCAGGCGTACCCAGGCTGCCCTCGCGGCGGCCATCGCGGCGACAATGACCCTCGGCCTCGGGGCCTGTGCCAAGGACAAGAGCGACACCGGCGGTGACGCCGCGCCGAGCTCCACCAAGGGTCCGGGCGCCGAGTCCGGCACGATCATCGGCGGCTCGCCGGTCAAGGGCGGCACCCTCACGGTGCTGACCAACCAGGACTTCGCCCACCTCGACCCGGCCCGCAACTGGGTGCTGCCGCACATGGACTTCGGCACCCGCCTGATCTACCGCACCCTGGTCACCTTCAAGGCCGAGCCGGGTGCCGCCGGCAACGAGATCGTCCCGGACCTCGCCACGGACACCGGCCGCCCCTCCGACGGCGGCAAGACCTGGACCTTCACCCTGAAGGACGGCCTCAAGTACGAGGACGGCACCCCGATCAAGTCCGCCGACATCAAGTACAACGTCGAGCGCTCGTTCTCCCCCGACCTCACCGGCGGCCCCGACTACGCCGTCCAGTACCTCGCCGGCGGCGAGAACTACAAGGGCCCGCTGACCGGCGAGCACCTGCCGAGCATCGAGACGCCGGACGACAAGACCATCGTCTTCCACCTCAAGCGTTCGGTCGCCGAGTTCGCCTACACCGCGACCCTGCCGACCTTCTCCCCGGTGCCGCAGGCCCAGGAGAAGGGCACCCAGTACGACATCCGCCCGTTCTCCTCCGGCCCGTACAAGATCGAGAGCTACGACCGCGGCAAGCAGCTGGTGCTGGTCCGCAACACCAACTGGGACGCCGCCAGCGACACGGTCCGCAAGGCCTATCCGGACAAGATCGTGGTGACCCAGGGCCTCAAGGGCGGCCAGGCCGACGACCGGATCATCGCCAGCGACGGCGCCGACGCCTCCGCCATCGAGATGCCGTGGATGCGCCCCGAGTCCGTGCCGAAGGTGCTGCCCAAGGCGGACGTCAAGGCCCGCATGGTGGCCGAGCGCACGGGTTGTACCGACAGCCTCTACCTGAACACCTCCAAGGCGCCCTTCGACGACCCGAAGGTCCGCGAGGCGATGATGTACGCCGTCGACCGGGAGAGCCAGGTCACCGCGTTCGGCGGCCCCGCGATGGCCGACGTCGCCACCTCCTTCCTGCCGCCGTCGCTGAACGGCGGCACCAAGGCCGACCCGCTGAAGATCCCGGCCACCGGAGACCCGGAGAAGGCCAAGGAGCTGCTGAAGGCGGCCGGCAAGACCGACCTCAAGCTCTCGCTCACCGTCTCGCTCGGTGACAAGACCCGCGGCGAGGCCCTCCAGCAGTCGCTGACCAAGTCCGGCATCCAGGTCACCGTCAACACCGTCGACCCGTCGGCCTTCGCCGACACGGTCGGCGACATCAAGAACGCCCCCGACCTGCTGATCCAGGGCTGGTGCCCGGACTACCCGTCCGCCGCGACCTTCTTCCCGTTCCTCTTCGACGGCCGGACCATCAAGGAGAAGGGCAACCAGGGCAACTACAGCCAGTTCCGTGACCAGGCCACGATGGACCGGATGGACCAGATCGCGGCCATGACGGACGTCAACGAGGCCAACAAGGCCTGGTCGCAGCTGGACGAGGACCTGATGAAGAAGGCCCCGGCCATCCCGCTGATGTGGCAGCGCCGCCCCCTGCTGGTCGGCACCAACGTGGCCGGCGCGTTCGGCAACTCCGGCTACGCAGGCATGATCGACATGGCCGTGATCGGCCTCAAGGACCCCGCGAAGAGCCAGGGCTGAGGGACCGTTCGCGATGAGTAGTACTTCCACTGAGCCCGCTGCCGCGCCCGTCGCGGCGGCGGGCCCCGCGAAGGCCGGGCGCGGGCCCTGGCGGCTGGTCTGGGACCAGCTCTGGGCCCGCGGCGCGGCCCGGTTCGGCCTGATCACGGTCGGGGTCCTGCTGCTGCTGGCAGCCCTGGCCAGTCCACTGAGTGCCCTCGGCGGCTGGTCCCCCGAGGAGTTCGACAAGCGGGCCATCGACCCGTACATGGGCGGCGTGCCCATCGGCGACTTCGGCGGCATCGGCGCCCGGCACTGGTTCGGCGTCGAACCGGTCACCGGCCGCGACCTGTTCGCGCGCGTCCTGCACGGCGGCCAGGTCTCGCTGCTGATCGCCTTCACCGCCACCGCCCTGGTCGTGGTCGCCGGCACCCTCGCCGGCATCGCGGCCGGCTACTTCGGCGGCCGCGTCGACACGGTGCTGTCCCGGTTGATGGACCTCACGATGTCGTTCCCGTCGCTGATCTTCATGATCGCGATGATGTCGGTGGCCAAGGACGTCAACCGGATCCTGCTGATGACCGTGGTGATCGGCATGTTCGGCTGGCCCGGCATCGCCCGGGTGGTCCGCGGCCAGACCCTCTCGCTCAAGCACCGCGAGTACGTCGAGGCCGCCAAGGTCGGCGGCGCCCGCTCCTGGCGCATCCTGACCCGGGAGATCCTGCCGAACGTCTCCGGCCCGATCATCGCGTACACCACGCTGCTGATCCCCGGCATGATCGCCACCGAGGCCGCGCTCTCCTACCTCGGCGTCGGCGTCCGCCCGCCCACGGCCTCCTGGGGCCAGATGATCGCCGAGTCCATCGTCCACTACGAGATCGACCCGACGTACTTCCTGATCCCGACGGCCTTCCTCTTCACCGCCGTGCTCGCCTTCACCCTGCTCGGCGACGCGCTGCGGGACATCCTCGACCCCCGGGGAGGCCGGTCGTGATCCTCTACTTCGGCCGCCGGTTGATCGGCGTGGCCGGCATCCTGCTGACCATCTGCGCCATCACCTTCACCATCTTCTACCTGCTGCCCAACGACCCGGCCGCGGCCGCCTGCGGCAAGACCTGCAGCCCCGAGCGGCTCGCCGAGGTCAAGGCCGCGATGGGCCTCGACGCCCCGATCTGGGAGCAGTTCGGCTCCTACCTCTCCGGCATCGTGGCCGGCCGCGACTACGGCAGCGGCCCGAGCGCCGTCCACTGCGGATTCCCGTGCCTCGGCTACTCCTACGAGTACTCGCTGCCGGTCTGGGACCTGCTCGTCGACCGCCTGCCGGTCTCCGTCTCGCTCGCCCTCGGCGCGTCCGTGCTCTGGCTGGCCCTCGGCCTCGGCGCCGGTGTCACCTCGGCCCTGCGCAAGGGCAGCCTCGCCGACCGCGCCCTGATGGTGCTCTCGGTCGGAACCGCCTCGCTGCCGGTCTACTTCACGTCGATCATGCTGATCTGGGGCGTCGTCCGGACCGCCGGCCTGCTGCCCTACCCGGCGTACCACCAGTTCACCGACGGCCCGCTCGACTGGGCCTCCAACCTGCTGCTGCCGTGGATCGCCCTGGCCCTGCTCAACGCGGCCATGTACGCCCGGCAGAGCCGCAACTCGATGATCGAGACCATGGCCGAGCCGTACATCCGCACGGCCCGCGCCAAGGGCCTGCCGGCCCGGACCGTCACCGTCAAGCACGGGCTGCGCTCCGGCATGACGCCGATCCTCACCATCTTCGGCATGGACCTCGGCGGCCTGCTGGCCGGAGCCGTCATCACCGAGTCCATCTTCGGCCTGCCCGGCGTCGGACGGCTCTTCTACGACGGCCTGCTCCGCTCCGACCAGCCCATCATCCTCGGCGTCACCCTGCTCGCGGCCTTCTTCATCGTGGTCGCGAACCTGCTGGTCGACGTGCTCTACGCGTACGTCGACCCGAGAGTGAGGTACTGATGACCGGTCTTCTGGAGGTTGACGACCTCAGGGTCGCGTTCAACACCCCGCGCGGCATCGTCCGGGCCGTCGACGGCATCAGCTTCGCCGTCGAGGCGGGGAGGACCCTCGGCCTGGTCGGCGAGTCCGGCAGCGGCAAGTCCGTCACCTCGCTCGCCGTCATGGGCCTGCACCGCGGCGCCAGCGTCACCGGCTCGATCCGGCTGAACGGCCAGGAGCTCAACGGCCTCGGCGAGAAGGAATTCGGCACCGTCCGGGGCCGGCGGATCGCCATGATCTTCCAGGACCCGCTCTCCAGCCTGCACCCCTTCTACACGGTCGGCGAGCAGATCGCCGAGCACTACCGGGTGCACTTCAAGGCCTCCCGCAAGGCCGGCCGGCAGCGCGCGATCGAGATGCTCACCGAGGTCGGCATCCCCGAACCGGCCCGCCGGGTCGACGAGTACCCGCACCAGTTCTCCGGTGGCATGCGCCAGCGCGTGATGATCGCCATGGCGCTCGCCTGCGAACCGGAGCTGCTGATCGCCGACGAGCCCACCACGGCCCTCGACGTCACCGTCCAGGCCCAGATCCTCGACCTGATCGCCCGGATCCAGCAGGAACGCGGCCTCGGCGTCGTGATGATCACCCACGACCTCGGCGTGGTCGCCCGGGTCGCCCACGAGGTCATGGTCATGTACGGCGGCCGGGCCGCCGAACAGGCCCCCGTGGACCGGCTGTTCGGCACCCCCGCGCACCCGTACACCCGAGGGCTGCTCGACTCGCTGCCCCGCCTCGACGACACCGACGACGCACCGCTGCGGGCGATCCCCGGCAGCCCGCCGTCGCTGATCGCCCCCGCCCCCGGCTGCTCCTTCGCCCCGCGCTGCGCCCGCACCGCCGCCGCCACCGCCGAGGAACACGCCCGCTGCCTGTCCGAGCGCCCGGAGTTCGGGCCGCTCGCCACCGGCCACCAGGCCGCCTGCCATCTGCCGCTGGTGCCGGAAGGAGTCCTCGGATGACCGAGCCCCTGCTGTCCGTCCGGGATCTCGTCAAGACCTTCCCGGGCCGGCGTACCCGTACCGGCCGGCCCGGTGCGCCGATCCGCGCCGTGGACGGGGTCAGCTTCGACGTCGGCGCGGGCGAGACCCTCGGCCTGGTCGGTGAGTCCGGGTGCGGCAAGTCCACCACCGGGCGCATGATCGTCCGGCTGGCCGATCCGACCTCCGGCACCGTGACCTTCGACGGCACCGAGATCGGCGCCCTGAGCCAGGCCCAGCTCCGCCCGCACCGGCGGGAGCTGCAGATGGTGTTCCAGGACCCGTACTCCTCGCTCAACCCCCGGCAGACGGTGGCCCGGATCATCTCCGAGCCGCTGCTGGTGCAGGGCACCGGCGCGGCCGACGCGCGCAAGCGGGCCGGCGAGCTGATGGAACTGGTCGGGCTCATCCCCGAGCACCTGGACCGCTACCCGCACGAGTTCTCCGGCGGCCAGGCCCAGCGGATCGGCATCGCCCGCTCGCTGGCCACCTCGCCCCGCCTGGTGGTCGCCGACGAGCCGGTCTCCGCGCTGGACGTCTCCATCCAGGCCCAGGTGGTCAACCTGATGGAGCGGCTCCAGAAGGAGCTGGGGCTGGCGTACATCTTCATCGCGCACGACCTCTCGGTGGTCAAGCGCGTCTGCGACCGGGTCGCGGTGATGTACCTCGGCCGGATCGTCGAGATCGGCGACAAGCAGCAGGTCTACGGCAACCCGGCGCACCCGTACACCAAGGCGCTGCTCTCCGCCGTCCCGCTGCCGGATCCGGCAGCGGAGCGGGCGCGCGAGCGGATCGTGCTGCTCGGCGACCCGCCGAGCCCGGCCGACCCGCCGCCCGGGTGCAGCTTCCACCCGCGCTGCCCGAAGGCCCAGGAGATCTGCCGGACCGAACGTCCGCTGCTGCAGATCGCCGGAACCGGCGGACGCGAGGCGGCCTGCCACTTCCCGGAGAACTGAGCCGGCCTCCGGGGCCGGGCCGGAGGCGCCGCCGTGCGCCGTCCGGCCGATCGAAGCCGCCGTACCGTCCGACCCCCACGGAGGACGGTACC
>NZ_JBHXKE010000068.1:0-38399 GCF_042722765.1 Kitasatospora sp. NPDC058406 | reverse complement strand
ACACCTCGGGCCGCACCGCCCGCACCGCCCGCCGCGCCAGGCGGGCCCGTACGTCCTCGACCGGCCAGGTCGAGGACGTCATGAACTGCTGCAACGCCTGGTGGTCGACCCCGAGGCGTTCGGCCATCGGCTGCATCGACTTGCGCCGGCCCTCCAGCAGCAGCCCCCGCAGGTACAACCCGCCCTTGGCCCGCTGATCACAGCGGGCCAAGGGCGCGAACACCTCCGCCGCGAACTCCTCCAACCGACCCCGCCACAACGCAAGTTCACCAGCCCTCATACCAACAGAGAACTACCGACCACACGATGCGACAAGCCTCCTAACAAAGCACTACTAGCAGGTGACTGCCGGGAGTTCGACCTCGTCACAAGTCGATCTGGCGACCTCACTGCCAAGGGGCACGCCCTGTTCACGGCAGCGCGCCGGTGGCGGGTGATGGCGGAGTGATGGCAACTCAAACGCCATGCTCCGCCAGCTGCCGTCTCCGAACGCCGGCGGCCATCGTGGGGTCAGGCTCTCCTGGCTGGAGGTAACCACATGACCGCTCATCCTGACCGTGGCCGGATCTACCGGCGCTGCGGCTGCCGCGACACCGGCGGAAAACAATTCGGTGCGCGGTGCCCGAGCCTCAACCGCTCAACGCGCCACGGCTCCTGGGCCTACGCCTTCGACGTGCCCTCGACCGACGGGCGCCGTCGGCAGCGATGCCGCAGCGGCTTCCGTACCCGCGGGGCCGCGCACGAGGCGTTGGAGCGCGCTCTTGAGTGCGAACGCACCGGATTGGATCTCGAGGACGACCTGACAGTGGCCAGGTATCTGGCCGGTTGGCTACGGACCAAGGAGGACGTGCTCAAGCCCACCACCTACGCCCGCTACCGCGACCACGTACACAACGACCTCATCCCGGCTTTCGGCCGACTCAAACTGTCCGACCTCCGCGAACGGCACATCACCGCCTGGAACGAAGCCGAACTGGCCCGCGGCCGGGGACGCACCAGCGTCTACCGGGCCGGCGCCACCCTCTCCAGCGCCCTGAACACCGCGGTCCGCACGCGGCGACTGGCCGATAATCCGGCGCGCTACGCCGTCATGCCCCGCCCCGCCGCTCCCGAGCGGATCTGCTGGACGCCATCACAGGCTGCGGCTTTCCTGCGGCACAACCACGACGCCTACGGCGACCAGCTAGCCGACGCCTTCGAGGTGCTGCTGGGCACCGGGCTTCGCCGAGGCGAACTGCTGGGCCTGCACTGGCCCGAGGTGCACCTGGCCGAGCAAATGCTGCTGGTGCGGTGGAACCTCACCGCCGTCGACAACAACCACCTCCACCTCGGCCACCCCAAGACCAAGGCGAGCCGCAACTGGGTCAGCCTGTCTGCCCGGGTCACCGCCGCACTGAAGCGGCGCACCGCCGCCGCGCGGGCGCTCCTGCCGGAGGACGCCCCGCTCGAAGGGCTCGTGTTCTGCCACCCGGACGGCGCGCCACTGCGCCCGCAACAGCTCCTGGTCACGCTGCGCCGCAGGTCGGAGGAGATCGGTCTCCCGCGGATCGGGGTTCACGACCTGCGGCACACGGCCGCCAGCATCATGATCAGCTCTGAGGTTCCGCTGGCCGTGGTGTCGAAGACGCTGCGGCACTCGACGCTGTCTACCACGGTCAATATCTACGGCCGTCTGCTCCCGCACGCCGCCCGCGATGCCGTCACCGCCCTGTGCCAGGCGCTCGACGACGCCTCGCCGCCTTCCGCCGCCCCAGACGGCGAAGCGTCAGACCTTCCGGACGCCGCGTAGCTGGCAGAACGTCACCAGGGCCACGGGCGCTGCCATCACGTCGCCATCATCGTTCACCCGAACGAGAACAGCGGGCCTGTCATTTCTGACAGACCCGCTGGTCACATACGTCGGGACGACAGGATTTGAACCTGCGACCCCTTGACCCCCAGCAGCGTGTGGTCCCCAGGTCGTCCCCGCACGCCGCGTACCCTCCAACCCTCCAAGGGGATCACGCCCCCTGACCTTCCCCTCCTAGCATAGAGGCCGTGGCTGAAGGGGAAGTTGGGAGTCATGGCGGAGAAGAGGAGGAAGTTCGACGCGGCGTTCCGTGAGGGGCTGTACGGATGGTGGCCGAGACCGGCAGGACGCTGGCGGAAGTGGCGCGGGACCTGGGGAACAACGAGACCGCCCTGGCCATCTGGGTCCCCCGGCCCCGCAGGCCGGTGGCACCGAGTCCGGGCAGAGCAGCGGATTCGAGCTGAGCTTGTCGTTTTACCTCCGGTGATCGTCTCGGGGTGTTCGAGGTGGTCACCCACACGGGGATCTTACTGACACGGTGACGGCCTCAGTTTCACGCTGTGTGATGTCGAGTCGCACAACGCATACGGAGGCCGTCGTGTTGAGTGTGGTCCAGGAAGCCGATCGCTGGCAGGCGATCGCGGAACTGTCCTCCTTTCGGCTGGACTTGTACGCGGCGATGCCCCGCCTCGCGGACGCCCTGTTCGAGGTCGGCGACGCACTGCTGTGCACAGACGGACCGGTTCGCACCCTGGTGGAACTCTCACTGGCCCCGGAGCACCGGCGCTCGCACGGCTCCCTCTACGCGGCGCTGAACCGGGGCGTCTTCGACGCGAACCGGCTGCGCACGGCGATCGCGGCCCGCAGTCTGCCCCGCGGCCCGGGCGAGCGGATCGTGCTCGCCGTGGACGTCTCCCCATGGCTTCGCCCGGATGCCGGCACCAGCGACGCCCGCGCGTTCTGTCACACCTACGGCCGACGCGAGAACACCCACGAGATGGTGCCCGGCTGGCCGTACTCCTTCGTCGCTGCGCTGGAATCCGGCTCGACCTCCTGGACGGCTCTGCTGGACGCCAGCATCTTCAACGCCGGGCACTGGAAGCTCGGTGATCCGCCGGTGCTGATCGTGGCCGACGCCGGCTACGACGGCCCCCGGCTCGCCTACCTCCTGCGAGACCTGCCCGTCCAGATCGTGGTCCGCCTGCGCTCGGACCGGGTCTTCTTCCAGCCCGTACCCACCGGCTACCGCGTCGGCCCCAAGGGCGGCCAACCACCGCGCCACGGCGCCCGGTTCGCGCTGTCCGACGCCTCCACCTAGCACGATCCCCACAGCGAGGCCGAGCACACCACCCGCCGTTACGGCACCGCCCGCGTCCGCGCCTGGCACCGCCTCCACCCCCGGATCTGGCGACGCTCGGCGTGGGACGACCACCACGGCCAACTCCCTATCGTTGAAGGGACCCTGATCCGCCCTCGCGAGAACCCTTCCGCAGACCTACGCCGCCTCTGGGAGCGACCCCAGCCCGCCGAGCGCCTCACCTCGACCCGGGTCCGGCGCGGGTTCCGCAACCTCCGCACGCAGCTTCCCTGCCCCACCCGCGTTGCGAGACCATCCCACCCCGGCCCTGGGCGCCCGCCCGGCCGTCCCAACAGCAACCGCGCACCCACCTACGACGTGGGACTCGCCCTGGTCAGCAACCGATAACGAACCAGCGGGCGAGAACCCGAACGTGCCAGAAGATGATCACGAGAGGTAGAACGACAAGCTGAGAAGCCGTTGTCTTTCCGATAGTGGCGGGCATGTTTTCGCTGTTCAGGCGTAGCGGCGGGGCCTCGGCGGCAGAGACGGAGTGTCGTCTCTTCG
Organism: Kitasatospora sp. NPDC058406; assembly: GCF_042722765.1. Lineage (NCBI taxonomy): Bacteria > Bacillati > Actinomycetota > Actinomycetes > Kitasatosporales > Streptomycetaceae > Kitasatospora > Kitasatospora sp. NPDC058406. The sequence goes on along the minus strand of NZ_JBHXKE010000068.1, from coordinate 34,746 downwards.
ATGGAGGTCCCGGATGCCATCCGTGATGGGGTTGCTGGAGGAACGCGAGCGTGCTGTCCGGCAGCGGGTGGAGGATACGCAGGACGAGCTGCGGCAGGCGGAAGCCTTGTGAGACACGGCTCGTGTTTACCCGTCAGACAGCGACCGAGATCCTGGAAGAACCTCCTGCAGGCGAGAAAGCGCCACTGGCCGAGATGGCCAGTGAACGGCCTGCGCGGGTCGCAAGGGAAGTGCCCGGATCGGTGGTTCCCGCCTGGCGGGAAGGGCTCGCTCTCGACTCTCTCGCGCCGGACTACCAGCGGCTCGTGGAGGTCCTGGCGCAAAGCGGGGAGCAGATAGACTGTCGCCGGCTCGCTGCGGCACTCGGCTGGAGGTGGTCGCGGCGAAGGTAGAGGGAGTGAGGTCGAAGGCCAAGCGCCTGGCCGCGCGGGGCTGGCTGATCGGGAATCCTCCGGGGACGTTCAGTGTTCTCGTCGGGCGAGCCGGCGACTCATGAGCATGCTCATCGACCACCGGATCATCGTTTCGGAGGTGTCGGTGCGGGCCTCGTAGTCGCGGGCCAGGCGGCGTGAGCGCATCAGCCACGCGAACATCCGCTCCACCAGCCACCTCTTGGGCAGCACGGTGAATCCGGCGGCGTCGTCGTTGCGTCGGACCACGGTCAGCGCGATCCGCCAGGCGTTGCGGGCGAAGTCGAGCAGGCACCCGGTGCAACCGCCGTCGGCCCACACCAGCGTGATGCGCCAGTGCTGCTGAGGCAGTCGGGCCAGCAGAGTGCGGCCTGCCTCGCGGTCGGTGACGCAGGCCGCGGTGACCAGGACCGTCAGCAGCAGCCCGAGAGCGTCCACGACGATGTGACGCTTGCGGCCATTCACCTTCTTCCCCCCCATCGAACCCCCCGGCTCGAGGCCGCCACCGACGCCGCCGCCTTCACCGACTGGGAGTCGATGATGCCCGCGGTCGGTTCCGGATCGCGGCCAGCCGCCTCGCGGCCCCGGTCCCGCAGCCGGTCGTGGAACTCGCCGACCAGGCACTTGCCCCGCCAGCGCCGGAAGAACGCGTCGACGCGCTCCCAGGCGGGGAAGTCCACAGGCATCGCCCTCCAGGTGATGCCTGTGGAGACCAGGTAGCGCACCGCGTCGACCAGCCGGCGGTGGCAATAGCCCTCAGGCTGCCTACCGCGGCCTTCCAACCAGGCGGGCACGGGCATCGCGTCCCACACGACGGCCCACTCCGCGTCGCTCATGTCCGACGGGTACCTCGGATGCCTCTGCGAGCGGTCCCCGGCTTTCTCGAACCGGTGAGCGAGTCAATCACACTCCCGGACAGCCGAGTTGGAACCTGCGAGTGCGAGGGCGTACAAGCGCGACAAGAGGGCCTCCTGGCGTGCTCACGGTCTCGACAACCTAGAGCTGCACCAGGGGCCCTGTCTTCATGCCCGGCACACGGCAAGATCACCCGACCGAGCTGCACAGTCGAACCCACGTCCACCAAGATCGATATGACAACGGCTTCTGAATAGTGCTCGCAGTGTCGTCTGAGTCACGTACCGTGCGAGTGGGCTCAGTTGAGTGGGCCAGTGACGGTAAGGGGAAGACGCGTGGTCGAGGGGCGGGACCCGAAACTGGTGGACGGCCGAGGTGCGTCGGTCAGCCAGCTGTTCAGCGTGCGGTACGGGCTTGATTACTACCAGCGGGAGTACACCTGGTCGCGCCGCAACATGCAGGAGCTCTTGGATGACCTGGCGAGACGCTTTCTCGAACATTGGAAGTCAGGACATGAGCGTTCCAAGGTTCGCTACTACGAGCCCTACTTCCTGGGGCCCATCGTCACCTACCAGGGCGACATCACCTACCTGGTGGACGGACAGCAGCGCTTCACCTCGTTGCTGCTTCTGCTCACGCACCTGCGCAAACTAATGCTGGAAGATGACGACCTCGAAGAGGACGCTCGGGAGCTCGACAAGCTGATCTGGTCCCGCCAATTCGGCAAGCGCTCGTTCACGCTGGATGTCTCGGAACGTGCCGTGTGCATGGATGCCCTCTTGTTGGGTAAGGAGTTCAGCCTGCCCAACGGCACATCACCGTCGGTCAGGAACCTGTGGGAACGCGGCTGCGATCTCGCCGAGGACTTCCCCGACATCCTGCGCGGCGAGCCGTTGCCCTACTTCACCGACTGGTTGCTGTCCCGCGTCTGCCTAGTAGACATCCAGGCACACGACCGGGACCACGGGTGGGAGATCTTCGAGACGATGAACGATCGGGGAGCCCGCCTGACCCCCCTCGATCTCCTCAAGAGCTTCCTGCTCTCCAGGGCGGGCCAGAACCACGCCGACATGAATGCCAGCTGGCGAGCGATGCTCACCTGCCTGGCGAAGGACGGGGCTTCGCCGAGCGACTTCGTCAAGACACTGCTGCAGGCACGCTACGTCGATCCCACTACTCCGGGTGTCGAGCAGATCGACGGGGCGTTCCACGAGTGGGTACGCGAGCACAGCGAGCTTCTGGGCTTGCGCCGGCCGGACCAGTACCGCGCTTTCATCACGGACATCCTGGTCCCGTGTGCCAAGAGGTACGCCCTGATCCAACGGGCGTCCACCGAGCTGGTGCCCGGGCTGGAGTCGGTACGGTACAACGCCGACAACGGTCTGACTGCACAGTTCCTGCTGCTGACCGCAGTGATGAACCCGGGCGACGACGATGACACCTTCAGGCAGAAAGCTCGGCTGGTCGCGGACTACCTCGACCTCGTTCTGGCCCGCCGGATGGCGAATAGCGCGGCAATTCAGAACGTCGAGCTCATGCCGGAGATCACGCGGCTGGTGCCGCTGGTCCGCGATGCGGCGGGGATCGACGAGCTGTCAGCCGTGCTCGGTCGCGAAGTGGCGGAGCTGGGGTACGACTTCTCGGGGCTGAACACCTTCGGACTTCGCGGTGACAACCGCAAGCAGGTGCGCTACCTGCTTGCCCGGATGACGGCCTTCGCCGAGGAAGGCACTCAGAACCCCAACCGCACCGCCGAGTATCTCGGCCTCGCTGGATCCAGCCCTCACGAGATCGAGCACATCTGGGAGAACCACTACGAGCGGCACAAGGAGGTGGGCAGCGAGGAACGGTTCCGGCAGCAGCGCGACAGACTGGGCGCACTGCTACTCCTCCCCAAGTCGGACAACGCCAGCTACCGGGACGACGTCTACGAACGCAAGGTGGAGTACTACCAGCGGCAGAACGTGCTGGCCGCCTCTCTGCATCCGGCGGTGTACACGAGACACCCGCGCCTGCAACGCTTCTTCGACCTTCACGGTTTGGCCAAGCAGGTCCGTCCGTACCCGGACACCTTTCCGCCCTCCGCGATCGGGGAGCGGCAGCAGTTGTACCGGCGCTTGTGTGAACTGATCTGGGAGCCGACAGGCCTAGGGTTGAGCGTGCCCCAGGGTGTGGCGGAGGCCAGGCCTGCCTCCAGGCGCGCGCACTACGGCATCTCACCGGCCCAGCTCATCGCCAGCGGTCTCCTGAAGGCGGACAGCACGCTCAGGGCGACGAACAAGGGAAACACCTACAAGGCCGTCCTCCTCGGCGACGGCCGAGTCCGGTTGGAGAACGGCGCTTCGTACGAAAGCCTCTCCACCGCCGGTCAGATCGTGCTCAATCGAGGCTCCTGCAACGGCTGGAAGCTGTGGCAGGTAGAGACCGAACACGGTTGGGAGAGCCTGTTCAACCTCCGTCGACGGGCGCTAGAACGAGGACTGCTGGAATAGCGTGCCCTTCGAGTATCGGCAAGCGATGGTTGAGCGCCTGGGATCGTCTGCATGCGGCTCCAGGCGCTCACCCACTTGGATTGGGGGCGGGGTCAGCGACGGTACACCCGGGTGCATGACCAACCGCCCTGCGCCTGTTCGACGCCGTCGGCCAGCTCGCTCACCTGAGTAAGCAGGTCTTGAAGTTCCGCCGTGAGGCCGGCGATCAGCACCTGCGGGTCAGGCACTGAACTTGATTGGGTAATGTCGGCCAGCCGTCCAAGGTGAGTTTGGTGCCGGTGAGACAGCCGTCGACCAGGTGCGGGCGGTACTGGATCTGCTTGAGCTTGTGCTTGACGACTCGGGTGAGCTGGTCGAGGTTGGCGGCAGCAAGGTTGCCGATGTCGCGCTTGATCAGCGACCGGATGCCTTCCTGTTGGGGTCCGCAGGCACAGTGCAGCCGGCGGACAACCACCGGTGGAGTTCGAACGGATCATCGCCGAAGCACGAGTCAGCCACCATCAGAAGGACCTAACCGCACAACGAAAGCCTCTACGAAACCAGGCGATGGACAGGTCGACGACTCCCTGATCCCGCAATGGTGTAGCCGCGCAGGGTAGCGTCGAGGTAGCGGCGTCAGGCAAATCCGGGGCACCCATGGGTGGCCCCCGCTACGCTCGGAGACTGATCACACGGCGGGCTGATACGAAGGATGAGACTGTTCGATGAGTGGAAGCAGTGCGACTGAAGTACCTGATCCAAAGCTGGTAGAGCTGGCTCAGCGGTCTCAGAACTTCGGCTTCCTTCTGCCTCATCTACCACTGCTCGTGGCCTACGGTGCAGGTGCAGAGTCGCTTGTCTTCGAAGACCCTAATGTCTCGCTCTTCAAAGTCCGCCAGTTTGGGGAGGTCCTGGCCACTGACTTGGTAAGGCGCGGCCGGGTACGGATCGAGGGAGATCGTCAGGTAGATCGTTTGCGGGCGCTAGAGCGCGAGGGCTATCTACACGGAACTGTCAGCACGGCCTTCCACGAAATTCGCGGCCTGGGCAATGACGCCGTGCACAATAATTTGGCCGACTCTCAGGCGGCTTTCCGTGCTGTGCAATCCTGCTTTCGGCTAGGAGTATGGTTCGATCGGCTGCTCACTGGCTCGCGTGAGCAGCGCCCGTTCGTGCCGCCCCAACCGCGGATCTCCATGCCAAATCCGGCGGCGTTGGATGCAGAGATCGAAGCCGCGAAAGTCGCGCTCGCTGCATCGCGACTCACGTTCGAGAATAAGGCCACGCACGCTGACGCGGAGCAAGATGCCCGTCATGCAGCGGAGCGCGAACTCGCCGATGCAAGAGCTCAGCAGGACCGCCTCACGGAGATCGTGACGGCGATGCAAGGCGAACTCGCCGGCCTCCGCAGTCGCTTCGACGACAATCGCTCCCAGCCTCTGCCCGGGACGATGGCGACTTCGGTGGCGGAACGGGAGCGGCTGCTGAGCAATGCCGAGATCGCGTCCCGGGAGCCGCTAACTGAGGTGCAGGTGCGTGAGCAGCTAGACCGGATGCTGCGGGACGCAGGCTGGTCGGTCCAGGACCACGACGCGCAGTTGAATCTGTTCGTCAAGGAGCGCGGGGTGGCGGTTCGGGAGGTCACGATGGCCTCCGGGCGAGCTGATTACCTGCTGTATGTGGACCGAAAGCTGGTGGGGGTGATCGAGGCCAAGCGGGAGGGATCCGATCTGTCAGCAGCGGAGGGCCAGGCTGACCGGTACGCAGAGGGGCTGTCCGCAGGGCAACGATTGGCGGCCTGGCGGGCGGAGCTGCCCTACCGCTATGCCAGCGACGGGGGCGAGACTCGGTTCCGCAACACGCTGGACCCGGATTCGCGATCGCGCCGTGTCTTCTCCTTCCACCAGCCGCGGACTCTGTCACGGTGGATGCGACAGACAGAGGAAGATCCCCAGGCGCCAAGCTATCGGGCTCGGTTGCAGCTGCGGATGCCGGAGCTGGATGTAGCAGGGCTGCGGCCAGCGCAGGTGGAGGCCGTGCGGGGTGTGGAGCGCTCACTGGCTGATGGTCGAGGTCAGGGATCTGGGCTGGGGCAGAGCCGGTCACTGATCCAGATGGCTACGGGCGCTGGGAAGACGTTCACCGCAGTGACGTTCTCCTATCGGATCCTGAAGCATGCCCGGGCAGAACGAGTACTATTCCTGGTTGACCGAAACAATCTCGGCATCCAGGCCCGAGCGGAGTTCGAAAATTATGTAACACCGGAAAGTGGGCGGAAGTTCACAGAGTTGTACAATGTTCAGCGCCTGGGCGCAGAGGGAATATTCACTTCATCGAAGGTCGTCGTGTCCACGGTGCAGCGGCTATACATGTCGCTAACTGGGCGTGAGCTGCCTGAGCCGGCGGAGGGCGATCCGATCGCCGATCCGTACGACGCGCCAAGTGACCTTAGCGTGGGATACAACGCGGACATCCCTCCGGAGGCGTTCGATCTCGTGATCGTAGACGAGTGCCATCGGTCGATCTACGGCAAATGGCGTTCGGTGCTGGAGTACTTCGACGCGCCTATCGTAGGGTTGACGGCGACTCCGGTGGCGCAGACGTTCGGCTACTTCAACGGCAATCTGGTGAGTGAGTACACCTATGAGCAGGCCGTTGCGGACAGCGTGAATGTCGACTTCAACGTCTACGAGATCGAGACGGAGATCACGGGGAAGGGCGGCGTAATTGCGCAGGGCCGAATCCCCGTAAGGGATCGGCGCACTCGGCGCCAGCGGTACGAAGAAATTGACGAAGACTATGAGTACAGCGCAACAGACGTCGGCACTCGCGTGATAACGAAGGATCAGCTGCGGACGGTTATCAGTACTTTCCGGGACAAGCTGTTCACGGAAATCTTTCCCGAACGGGGAAAGCGCTCCGAAAGCGGACAGCTAGTCCAATCCGAGATCATGGTACCGAAGACCTTGGTGTTCGCAAAGAACGACAACCATGCCGAGGAAATCGTCGAAGTAATCCGAGATACCTTCGGGAAGGGTAACGAATTCTGCGCAAAGATCACGCACAAGTCGAAGCGGTCAGCGGAGCTCCTGTCAGCCTTCCGAAATCAGCCGCAGCTGCGGATCGCCGTCACGGTAGACATGATCGCGACAGGTACTGACGTCAAGCCGCTAGAGTGCCTGCTATTTCTGCGTGATGTGCGGAGCTGGGCATATTTCGAGCAAATGAAGGGGCGGGGGGCTCGCACTCTACCGCTGACCGAATTCGAGCGGGTAACCCCGGGTGTCGGCCCAAAGACTCGGTTTGTGATCGTGGATGCAGTTGGCGTCACGAAGAAGCCCAAGATCGATGCCGGCCCGCTGGAGCGGCATACCGAGAGCCAGATCAGCTTGGCGCGACTTCTGCAAAAGAGCGCGACTCTCACATTGGATGACAGTGAAATCTCCACAATGGCAGCGCGCCTTTCACGCCTGGAAAAGCAGCTGACTGAAGTCGAGCAGGCCGATGTCGCCAAGGTCGCAGCCAAGCCCTTGCGGGATATCGTCCGGGGGCTGGTCGACGCGGTCTCAGTCGACGGCCAAGAGGCAGCGCGGCGAGCAGGTGAGGAAGCCGCAGGTCTCGCGGGTGCGGACGCGCAGGCACGTCGTGCCGCGGGGGACACAGAGGTGCGGCGGCGCGTGGAAACCGCTCTGGCGCCACTGGCTGGCAATGAGAAGCTCAGAAAGCTGCTGCTCGATATCCGGCGGGCCAAGGACATCCTGTACGACGAGACGAGCAAAGACCGCCTTGTGCACGCTGGCGCGGTGCCTGAGGACGAGGACACCGCCCTGGCAACCCTCGCCAGCTGGCGGACGTACCTTAAGGAGCACAAAGACGAGATTGCGGTATTCAGTGCCGCGTACGACCGGCCTGGCGTGACACCTCGCGCCGCGTTTGAGCATCTGCAGGCGATTGCCCGAGACCTGGCCCGACCACCGCGCGCCTGGACACCGGAGCGGCTTTGGAAGGCATACGAGCAGGTGGGACTCGCAGTGCGGGAGCCCGGCGTTCAAGCGGGTGTGACCGACCTTGTCGCCCTGATCAGGCACGAGCTGAACAGTGAGGCGAACGCGCCGGCCGAAGCGCCGCCGGCGCGACTGTACGCACACCTGGTAGAGGAGCGGTTCACGGCGTGGTTGGAGCGACAGGAGCAGGCCGGGGCCCGCTTCAATGACAACCAGCTGTGGTGGCTTCGTCACATCGCGTCAGCCACCGCCGCCCATGTACGCTTCGACGTTGACGACCTTGACTACCCGCCGTTCAGCGTAAGGAACGGGGTGGACGGCCTGCTGGCTGCCTTCGGTGAAGCGCGGGCTGACGAAATTCTGGGCGAACTGGACAGGGAGCTGAGCGCGTGACGGGCGCGGGGACTGTTGAACTTGCACTCGACGGCGGGGACCAACTGCCCACGGGATGGGCTTGGGCTCGGCTCGGCGATCTCGGGGTCTGGTATGGCGGGGGGACCCCCTCGAAGCGACGTCCTGAGTTCTGGGAGGACGGAACCGTTCCGTGGCTGTCGCCGAAGGACATGGGCGCGGACACAATCGCCAGCACGCAGGACCTGATTCACTCCTCCGCGTTGGACGCATCGCCGGTAAAGCTGGTGCCAGCGAATTCAGTGGCCCTCGTGGTTCGCTCCGGCATTCTCGAGCGGAAAGTGCCGATCGCCCTGGTCCCATTCGCGACAACGCTCAACCAGGATATGAAGGCGGTCAGCCCATTTGATGGGATCGACGCTCGTTGGCTGGCGTGGGCCCTGCGGGCCCGCGAGGACTACATCCTCGCGAACTGCCGCAAGCGCGGAACCACGGTGGCCTCACTCGAGGTTCCATGGCTGATGGACATGAAGCTTCCAGTGCCGCCGACTGCCGAGCAGGCGCGTATCGTCGCGAAGCTCGACGAGTACGTTGCACGAATCGATGCCGGTGAGGCGAGCACTCGGGTAGCCCTGGCAACGTCCTTGCTGCTTGCGGAGCAGATTGCTGGCCAGGGAGCACTGGGCGGTTTCGTTTCCGCTTCAGACTTGACCGCACATCCACTCGCCAATGCGGGTGTCTCTGACGGTGATCTTCCCGACCTCCCGTCGGACTGGAGTTGGGTTCGACTCGGCGAGATCTCTGAAGTAGTCGGCGGGGTCACCAAAGACAGCAAGAAGCAAGGTGACCCCAGCTTTGTCGAGGTGCCCTATCTCCGAGTGGCGAACGTCCAACGAGGCGCGCTCAAGCTCGACACGGTAACCACGATCCGTGTGCCACCGGCGAAGGCGGAGGCACTGCGACTACAAGCTGGTGATGTGCTGCTCAACGAGGGTGGCGACCGGGACAAGCTTGGCCGCGGCTGGATCTGGGAGGGGCAAATTGCAGACTGCATCCACCAGAACCACGTCTTCCGCGCGCGAATCCGCAACGAGCGACTGCATCCGAAGCTGCTGGCCTGGCATGCCAATAGCTTCGGAAAGGCATGGTGTGATCGCAACGGGTCTCAGGTGGTGAACCTGGCCTCCATCAGTTTGAGAAAGATCAAGCTCCTCCCCGTCCCGCTCCCGCCCAAAGACATCCAAGAGAACCTGGTCAAGGAGATCGAAGTACGTCTCGCTACGGCCGCTGCGGGCGAGCAGCTTGCGCGTGACGGATTCGTCCGGGCCGTCGAGCTCCGGTCCTCACTTCTCGCAACCGCGCTCGCCGGCCAGTTGGTCCCCCAGGACCCTACAGATGAGCCTGCCGCCACCGTGCTGGCTCGCATCGGCGCTGCCCAGTCAGCTGCTGCTGCGGCCAAGTCCAAGCGGACCCTCCGCCCCCGCAAGAGCACTGCGCCCGATCAGGGAGAATTCCCGCTGTGAGCCCCACCCCCGCCCCGCTTCAATCTCAGACCGAGTACACCAGCACGCTCGTCAACCGGCTCTGGTCGTACTGCGAGCTGCTGCGTCATAGCGGCGTGTCCACCCTTGACTACGTCGAGCAGCTGACCTACCTGCTCTTCCTAAAGATGGCGGACGAGAAGACCAACCGCCCCGCTCGCTTCCAGCGACGCAGCACTGGGGTCGAGCGGATCGTTCCGGAGGGCAAGGACTGGCCGAGTCTGATGACTCGCTCCGCCGAGCCACTGATCGAGCAGTACGAGCACATCCTGTGGGAGCTCGGCCAGCGCCCGGGGACCATGCTCGGCGAGGTGTTCCTCAAGGCCCAGAACAAGATCCACGAACCGGCTGTCCTCGAACGTCTGATCAAGGACCTGATCGGCAAGTACACCTGGAACCGTGAGGACATCGACCTTAAGGGCGACGCTTACGAGGGCTTGCTTCAGCGCGGCGCCGAGGACCGGAAAACCGGCGCAGGACAGTACTTCACCCCTCGACCGCTGATCGACGCGATGGTCGACTGCCTCGAACCCCAGCTCGGGGAGAGCATCACCGATCCGGCCTGTGGGACTGGCGGCTTCCTCATCGCCGCGTACGCATACCTTGTCGAGCACTACGAGTCCGAGCTGTTCTCTGACGCTGGTCGCAGGCTCCAGACCGGTGCCATCACCGGCTACGAGCTGGTCCGCGAGACGGCCCGCCTGGCGCTCATGAACATGCTGCTGCACGGGATCGGCAGCTCCGAAGGCAAGCCTCTGATCACCGTTCAGGACTCCCTGGCCAAGTCTCCGATCGTCTTCCACGACATCGTTCTCGCCAATCCACCGTTCGGGGTCGGCTCGGTCACCGGCGAGGCGTACGGCGCGCGTAGCGATTTCTGGGCAACAACGACCAACAAGCAGCTGAACTTCGTCCAGCACATCTACACCCTGCTCAAGACGAACGGCCGAGCCGCCGTTGTCCTGCCCGACAACGTGCTCTTCGAGGGCGGGGCTGGCGCGGAGATCCGCCGCAAGCTGCTGGACACCTGCAACGTTCACACGCTGCTGCGCCTGCCCACCGGCATCTTCTACGCGGGCGGCGTCAAGGCCAACGTCCTGTTCTTCGACAGGCCAGGCCCACGACATGACGGGTCCCCCGCCACCAAGCAGCTGTGGGTGTACGACTTCCGCACCGACCAAAGGTTCACGCTCAAGCAGCGCCCCCTCAAGCGCGAGCACCTCGACGACTTCGTCAAGGCGTACAAGTCCGGCAACGGCGATCACCAAAACCGCATCGCCAGTGCCCACTTCAAGCCTTACAGTTACGAGGAGCTGATCAAGCGCGACAAGGTCAACCTTGACCTGACCGTGCTTCAGGACAGCAAGGCCGGTTGCTCTTCGATCGCCTCCCCGGACGTGATCGCTCAGGAGATCGTGGACGACCTCACCGACGCGCTGGCGGAGTTCACCATCGTGGCCGAGGCCCTCAAGGCCGCACGCCGCACCGCCAACCCCGGCGACGAGGGGGACGACGCCGCATAGCACCAAGCCGGACCCGCACTACCGGCGGCGCGATGAGGGCAGCCAGTCTGCCCTCATCGGGCCGCCGGCGTTTTCCTGTAACCGTCATACGCACGTCGCTGCCGTGAGCAGCTGGTCCTTGGGGAAGAGCATGGCCGCAAACGCGTACTTCGCCGCTAAGCTGTCCGACGACGAAGTGGTGGACTGGAGTCCGGTGGGCATCGCCGACCGGTTCCGTAAGTTCTTCGTTGCCCGGCTGACGTACTCAGGTGTCAGCAAGCTCCTGTTCATGGAGCACCTAACCTACCTGCTGTTCCTCAAGCTCGACTACGAGCGCTCTCAGCGACAGGGACGCTTCGCCCAGCCTGGCGTCGTGCCCGCCGGGTACAGCTGGCCCAAGCTGGCGACCAAGACGGGCGAGGAGTTGCGTCAGCAGCTCACCCTGGTCCTCGCCGAGTTGGCGAAGCTGGACCAGTCCGTCGAGCACCCCGAGCTGTCGACCACGGTCGCCATCTTCCGTGACTCCCATATTTGGAATGCCCAGCACCTTGCTCACCTGGCAGCATTGATCACTGACGAGATCGATCCCTACGACTGGTCCAGCAACCTGCTAGCACTCGGCGAGGCGTACGAAATCCTGCTCACGGGCTTCTGCGCTGCAGAGGTCGACTCCAAGCGGGAGACCGGCCAGGTGATCACTCCGCGCCCACTGCTGCGAGCGATCGCGCAGACCCAGCTGATCACTTCAGAGGACACCGTCCTCGACCCGGCGCCGGGCACGGGTGGCACCCTACTCGCCGCGTATCGCGAGATGGCAGGCACAGCCGGCCATCTTCCGGAGACCGCATACGCGGGCAAGGACCGCGACCACCAGATGGTGCGGTTGGCCACAATGAACATCCTCCTCAACACCCGTCGCCCGTTCTCCGCGCCCGCCCCGATCCAGCACGGCGACTCCCTCGCAGCTGGCGGTGCCGTGATCCACCGGCCCGCAGGAACCCCCAGCCCGACCGTAGTCCTCTGCAATCCGCCTTTCCGCAGCAACACACCGCGCCCGACTTCCCGTCACGACCTGCTGCCTACACCGCTGTTCCCGGCAAACTTCCTCCAGCACATCGCTGTCGGCTTGCCCGTCGGCGCACGTGCCGCTGTCTTCGTGCCAGACAGTGTGCTGACTGGCAGCACCGCTGAAAAGATCCTTCCCCCGCTCCTTCAGACCTGTGACCTGCACACCATGCTCCGCTTGCCCGCAGGCAGCTTCCGCAATGGCACCTCCCTGAGCGGCGTCAAGGCCAATGTGCTGTTCTTCACCAAGTGCTCGCCCTCGCCGACCGGCACCGCAGCAACGTCCCGACTGTGGATCTACGACGCCCGAAGCCTCACTACCCAAGCCCTCACTGAAACAGAACTCGACGACTTCGTTGACGCGTACGCCGCCGGCCTGCCCCGGCACGAGCGAAGCCCACGCACATACTTCGGCTCGCACTCCTATGCCGATCTCCAGGCGTGCCGCTTCCAGCTTTTCAATCTCGCTGCTGGCCCGCAGGCGCCGGTCGAACCGCTACGGCCTGCCAAAGAGATCGCTGGCGAGATCGCAGAGAGCCTGGCCGAGGCTCGCCAAATCTTCGCGGACCTGGCTGCGGAACTCCCCTAGCTTGCAGCTGACCGACAACTGACCTTGCACCAGCGCATGTCTGAGGAGCCCCGCTGTGACCATTCCCGCGCCGCCAAGCACTCCGCAATATAACCAGTTTCTCCAAAACATCACGTACGCCCAGGGCATGGTGGACGCAGCCCACCACATGAACGACACGCTCAAGGGCGATCTGTGCAGGGCCGCCTGGGTTCAGGCTGTTTCCGCCCTCGACCACTGGGTCCACCTTGAGGTCTATGCGAGAGCTGTGGCGATCGTGATGGATACCTCCGCTGATCGGCCCACCCAGCTTCAGAAGTTCCCCATGCCCTGGAAGTACATCGAACGCATCCAGCACAACCAGGAACCGATGGCCACAGTGTTCCGGGAGGCACTCAGCGCTGAACTCGGCCGCCGCACCTACCAGAACTACGAAGACATCGGCAGCGCCTTCCAGCTCATCCTTCCCAACACCAGTGCCAGCGCCATGTGGAACATGGTCGCCCAACATCTGGGCATGGCCAAGGCCGACGTCTCCAAGCGGCACGCCGAGGTCCTATGGCGCCGAAACAAAATCTCTCACGAGTCCGATGTGACCGATACTGTCACCGGCGACCGGCGCCGTATTACCCAGCAAGAGGCAGCCGACGCAGTGCACTGGATCAAACAACTCGTCCAGGCTCTCGCACTAGCAATCCGCTAAACCCCTGACCCCAGGTTCTAGCCAGGTTGTCGAGCGTCGATGTCGGACAGCGGTGGCAAGTCAATTTGACTAATCGAAGAACTCGGCAGGCTTTGCTCAGACGACTTGCCTTGCCACTGCAGGTGCATGACCAGCTACCCGCGCCACATCGCGTCCTTAGACGTCGAGCGATCGGGCTTTCTCCCTGATGGGTGGACACGCTTACTTGACGGGAAATGCCAAATTTCCGGCACCTTGGTGATGTACCGAACATGAGGGCCTTGGAAGTAGCCGCGGACGATGTGCGGCTGCTTCTGCCGGCGGCGAAAGAAGCGCCGGACCTCGTCGGCGAGCTGGTCGGCGTTGCGGGCTCGGGAGGCCGGCAGTAGGGTCCGCTTCAGGTCGGCGTTGACCAGCTCGTCCGGGTTTCCGGCGCGTAGGCGGACAGCAGGTGCCGGGTGATCCGGCCCGGATGGCCGGCGAGCCAGGCTCAGACCTTCTTGCTGCGCTGGACGGAGTGCCGGTCGACGACCAAGTGGATGGGGCGGTCGAACTGCCGATTGAGCGGTCGAGGAAGTCGCAGAACACCTCGGCGGCAAACAATCCCCAGTAGACGGTGAATCACATCTTCCCGCGGGGCTGATCGCCGACATCGCGTTGACCGAGAAGCGGTTGCCAGTGCGGTACACAGTCGGTGTCCGGCCGAACGGGGCCCAGGTACGGCCGAAAACCTGGTCCGAGCGGGGATACCAGTACGGTCCGCGAACAAGGTCTCGGTACCCTTCCTGAGCCGTCGTTCGGGTCGCGGGCCATACCTCCTCACGCCAGGCCCGAACGACTGCGGACGGCGAGGAGGACTTCGGGCAGGGTGGCGGCGCCGACCTCGTCGACGAGGACGACGTCGTAGGGGCCTTCGAAGACTGTCGGGTTGGTGCGGAATCTGGCGAGGGTGGTGGCGACGAGGCGGGCTTCGCGGATGATCTGGCCCTGTGCGTCGCGGGCGAGGCGTTCGTACTGTTCGTGGAGTTCGCGGTGCTGCTTGATCAGCGCGGCTTGGCGGGCGCTGTCGGCGGCTACGAGGGATCGGAGGGCCTGAGCTTCACCGTGGGTGGCCGGGTGGCCGCGGCGTTCGGCCCGCTTGACGTCGTCGGACGCGGCGAGGGTGAGGCGCAGTTGTTCGTCGAGGTGGACGATGCGGGCGGCCGCTTCCTCCTCTGCGTCGCGGGCCTGGCGGAGCGCGGTGTCGGCCTGGTGCAGTTCGGTGTCGATGGCGGCCAGGTCGTCGCGGGTGAGCGGGATCTGCTGGCTGAGCCGGGTGATGGTGGTGTGGGTCTGGAGGCGGTGGCGGTCGGCGAGGGCGCGGGCTTGTCGGGCGTTGTCGAAGGTGCCTTGGTGGCGTGCGAGGGTGGTGTCGCGGTGCTTCTCGGCGGCGGCGATGGCTGAGCGCGCGGTGAGTTTGGCCAGGCCCTTCTTGGCTTCGAGGTCGTCGAGGGCCTGCTGGGCCTCGGCTACTTCCTGGTGTGCGAGGAGCGCACGGGCCTCGGCACTGGTGGCGGCCTCTTCGACGTCGGCTGTTTCGGCTTCCAGCGCGTCGATCTCGGCCCAGGCGGCGCGGTGGCCGGCGGCGTTGTCGCTGCTCTGTCGGGCTTGCTCGGCCTGGTCCTCGGCGTGCGTGAGGAGGGGCTGAAGGTCGCGGTGCTGGTCGGAGTAGGCGGCGAGTTGGGCGGTGAGGTGTTGCGCCGCGAGGGTCGGATCGTCGAGGCGTTGACGCTGGCGGGTGTAGTGGTCGGCGTCGAAGTCGGCGAGGCGGAGGGTGAGCGCGGCGAGGCGCTGGGCTCGTTGTTGCTGGGCGCTGAGTTCGGCGGCGACGGCTTCGCGCTGCCCGCCGATGGCGGCGAGCTTTGCTCGCACCATGAGGGGAAGGCAGACCTGGGGGTCGTCGGCGATCTGTTTCAGGTGCGGTGGGCCGACGCGGACGAGTTGCCCGGGAGCGTGGCGCTGTTCCTTCACGACGCCGAGGAGGGCGTTGTCGACGGCGATGTTGGTCGCCGACACCAGGAGCACGCGCTTTCCGGCGGAGATGAGGTCGCTGATGGCGCGTTTGAGGACCGAGGTCTTGCCTGTGCCGGGTGGCCCCCAGACGAGCCACAGGCCGGTGCCGACGCACGCGCGGTAGGCGAGGTCCTGGGCCGGCAGGAGGGTGCCCGACGGCAGGCCGTGCGGTGAGAGTCGCCCGCCGGGTTCTCCGCGGGCGAGCAGGCCGGCGAGGCCGTCGTCGGTGATGCCGGCGATACCGTCGCGCAGGGATTTGACGAGGAACGTCGCGGGTTGCTGGTGGAGCCACAGGCACGGGTCGGCGGGGTCTGCGAAGTCGGGCACGCGGATGCGCAGGGCGGTGCCGTCGTGGGAGACGTCGAGGACGGGGTGGCCGTCTTCGACCGTGTTCTCATCCGGTTCGGCGAGGCGGAGGCTGTCGGTCTGGAGTTGGTCGGCGTTGATGGTGAGGCCGCGGATGTCGATGGCGTACTCGCCGGGGCCGGCTGCGACAGCGCGTCCCAGTATCCGCCAGTAGGGCTTGCGCCCGGTGCCGCCTTCTGCGGCGAGCCAGGAGTCGAGCGCCGTCACCGTTTCCTCGCGCCAGCCCACAGTCCCCCCATCGCCAGTACGCGTCCCCCGGTCGCCTATGTCCTACCACTGGGGACGGTTCGTCGTAGGAGCATTGCCGAGATCCACGGCCGGCGTTCGGCACCCGGGGCCACGTGTCCCGGCCGGCTTCCCTCCCCCGGACAAGGCCGCGATGTCCTCTCCGCCCATCCCGGGGCTCCCGGGCAGGGGCCGCCTTGCGACGCCGCAGGTCCACACTGGCTGTGCGTCCACCCTCAAGTCCGGAAGGAGGACACCATGCGTGGCTCTGGAACGATCTACAAGCGGTGCGGTTGCCGGGACTCCCGCACTGGTCGACAGCTCGGAAGGACCTGCCCTGACCTCCACCGCCGCGGCCACGGTTCCTGGTATCTCGCGATGCCACGGCCCGCGACCGTCGACGATCACCGCTCCCGCCTGCGTCGGGGCGGGTATCGCACCCGCAAGGACGCCACCGAGGCTCTCCAGCGCCTGCGCGACCGCGACCGCGTGCGCCAGGACGAGCTCCTCACCACCGGCCAGTGGCTGCTGCGCTGGTACAGCACCGTGGAGCCGCACCTCCGGCCGTCGACCGCGCGCGGCTACCGTAAGCACCTGGAGCAGTACCTCGTTCCGCTGCTCGGCCACGAACTGCTCTGCGAGCTGACCAACGAGGGCGTCCAGCAGGCCTTCAGCACCATCGTCCGTCGGCACCAGAGCGCGGGCCGGCCGATAAGCGCGGGCACGCTACGCCGGATCCAGGCGACCTTGCGTGCCGCCCTCAATGTTGCCGTACGCAACGGGATGCTGACCACCAACCCGGCGCGACACCTCGACCTGCCGAGGGCGCCGCGCCCTCACCCGGTGGTGTGGACCGATGGTCGAGTGGCGGAGTGGGAGCGAACAGGCGAGCGCTCTCCCGTCGCTGTGTGGACGCCGGCCCAGACCGCCGCCTTCCTCGCCTACGCGAGCGGGCACCGCTTGTACGCGCTGTATCACCTGTATGCGCTGCGTGGCCTGCGTCGCGGGGAAGGCGTAGGGCTCCGCTGGTCGGACTTCGACGCCTCTGGCCGAACGCTCACGGTCGCCAGGCAGCTACAGCAGCGAGAGAACGGCCGCCTTGAGGCCTGCCCGGTCAAGACTCGTGCCGGCGAACGGACGATCGCCCTCGACGGGAGCACCGTCCGCATCTTGAACACTCACCGTAATCAGCAGAGGAGGGAGAAACTCGCAGCGGGAATTGAATGGAATGAATCCGGATACGTATTCACCGACGTCTACGGGAGTCCGCTGCGCCCGGACCACGTCGGTCACGTCTTCCAGGGCATGGTTCGCAGAAGTGGCCTACCGCCGGTCCGCCTCCACGACCTGCGCCACGGCGCGGCAAGTCTTGCCTTGACCGGCGGATCCGATCTCAAAGTTATCCAGGCCCAGTTGGGTCACTCGACGATCGTCACCACTGCCGACACCTACACGTCGGTCCTGCCCGAGACGGCCCATCTCAGCGCAGAAGCGACGGCCCGCGTGGTGATCGACGCAGCTCGGATGATCTCCAGAGGCATCCGTAGTCAGCCCAAGACGCGCAAGCGACGCTCAGGGGTCCGCCCCGCCGCCATCGCAAGCAGAAGAATCCGTAGCTCAGAGTGAGTTATTGACGTTTCGTCGGCGTGCTTTACCACCCCACGCGCGCCTCACTCGCCACCCATCACGGGACCCCACCCAAGCCAGTCCCCCACTCCGTGACGCACGCCTTCCCAGGTCAAGGGGCCTACGACCAAGAAAGTGATGTCCAGAGAGGAATCCGCAGGCCTACGGATTAAAAGTCCGCAGCTCTTGAGTTAGCCTCGACTCGACGTAGGGTGCCGACTGGCCAGCACTCCTTACGTTCGTCACGGACCGTAGCCGCGACTCTTCGCCTGCCGTCGCTTTCAGGGTACTCCCGGGCCTTCGCCCGGCGCCCTGGCCGCGACCCACCAGGCAAGAACGCCAGTTGCGGCATGCATCGCAGCCAGCACCGAGAAGCACCCCCTCAACCCGGGGTGACCTGCGCAGACTCCCGGTGGCAGTAGGCCGTCCGCGGCGGTCACAGACATCCGGTCGCCTTCCACCCGGTGTGCCCGCCGGGTCTCGACGCGCCTCGAAGAACCTCACGTACGTACGGTCTGTCCCGTTCAGCACGCCGACCCCTGTTCCGCCCGTCCAGGCGGACAGGTGACTGTGGGCGTGCCCGGCCGAGCCCAAGCGGCTCCACCACCCGCCAGAGGGAGACCATGTACGCCCGACCCCGCGTTCCCGCCGTAAGCCGGCTCTCGGTTCCGACCCCGGCCGCCGCCGACCCCGCGCACCAGGCTGATCCGGCAGCGGAGTTCGACCTCCTGCACAGCGGCTGGTACTCGACCGAGGAACTCGCCGCACTGCTGAAGGTCGACCCCTCGACCCTGCGGCGCTGGCGCTCCGCCACTCCCCCGCTGGGACCGCCGTTCGTGCAGATCGCGCCCCGGCTCTACCTGTACAGCATCCCCGACACCCAGGTGTGGCTCGCCCACAAGCGCACCGACCCATCCGAGGCAGCCTGAATGTCCGACCCCACCCAGCTCATCCCCTTGGGTGTCGACCTCACCACCGACATCGAACACCGCCCCGACCGCCGCCCACAGTTCCGCTACCGCGCCCGCGTGCGCTGGACGGACCCCAACGGCGGCGGTCGCAAGTCGGCTTCCTCCTCCGTCCCCACGGAGACCGAAGCCGAGGCCTGGATCGCCCGCATGGAACGGGCCGCGGCACGAGGCATCACCCCCAAGACCCTCACCATGACCCTCGCCGAGTACGGCGACGAGAACTGGGACCTGGCGATGCGCGGCCTGGAGACCACCACCCTCGACCCCTACACCGCCGGCTGGAAGCTGCGCGTCACCCCGGTCCTCGGCCACATACCCATCACCAGCATCACCAACGGCATCACCGACCGGGCCCTCCACTCGTGGATCGCCGACGGACTCAGCATCTCCTCCGTCAAGAACAGCCTCGCCCCGCTCGTACGCATCATGGAGCAGGCCGTCCGCGACGGTCTCATCGACGTCAACCCCTCACGGATGAGCGGCTGGCAGCGCCTCTACAAGAAAGCCGAGGACGAACTCGACGACCCCCGCTCCCTCGCCCTCGCCGACTGGGACGCCCTCGACGAACTCGCCAACGCCCTCGTCGAACGCTCCCACAACCACTACCGCGGCTGGGGCGACATCGTCCGCTTCGCCGCCTGCACCGCCGCCCGCATCGGCGAGGTCTCGGGCGTGCGCGTCAAGGACATCAACCGCTTCGACTGGACATGGGACCTGTGCCGCCAGACCACCACCAGCCCCGGCGGCCTCATCGACAAGGGCACCAAGGGAAAGCGGCGGCGCACCGTCCCCATCATCGAAGAGATCCGCGACCTCGTGAACTGGCGCATGAACGTGGTCGGAAACGACCCCATGGCCCGCCTGTTCACCGGACCACGCGGCGGACGCATCACCACCGCCATCCTCCGCGACGCCACCCACTGGGACGAAGTCGTCGTCAGCCTCGGCTACGAGTACCTGCGCCGGCACGACCTCCGGCACACCGGCCTCACTTGGCTCGCCGACGCCGGCGTCCCCATCCACGTCCTCCAGAAGATCGCCGGCCACGGCCACATCACCACCACCCAGCGCTACCTCCACCCGGACAAGAGCTCCATCGAGAACGCCGGCCGCTCCCTCAGCAGGCACCTGTCAGCAGACCGGACCACCTCGCAGGCGGCAGCGACCGAGGCGCCCGTTCGTCATCTACGTCTCGTCCAGTAGACGGCCGTAACGGGCAGCCTCCGAGGTCTCGCCGCTGACCATCTACCTACGGCAGCGAGCCTGCCATCGTCAACCACGCTGTTGTAGAAGTGGACTTGTGACAGACAACGAGCAAGGTGCGGAACCCTGGGTCCGGTTGCTGCACCGCGAGCAGACGGCACGCAACATCCACGGCAGCCTTCGAGCCTCTGACATCACCGTGCCGCTGGACGCCGTACTCGACCTGTGCAACCTTGAGGTAGTGACGCCCGACGGCAACCCCGCTCCCCTCCCACCCGGATGAGCGCTCCATCTCCTCGACGGTGCCAGCACAATGCCACCCACCGCTTGCTCCGACCCGCTCCGACCGCACCCGGATTTCCGGCGGCCCCATCCGGGTAGGGCTGCTGTCATATCGCGCAGGCAGCACGGACCCCACGCGGGTTCGCGCTGTCATGGACCAGGGGGTGGACCGGGTGGCACGCCGAAAGACTGTGGCGGAAATCCTCGCCGAGGCGTACCGCCTGAAGCAGCAGGCACGAGCCGCGGAGGCGCAGCGCGGGACGCAGCAGCCGACGAACGGCCAGGCCTCCGCGCCGGCGGCTCAGCCCCGCCCCAGGAAACGGAAGGTGGACCCCGCAGTCGAACACGCCCGGCTCCTGGCCGCCGGCGAGAAGCACCTCCAGCGTGAGGAGGCCGCCCGCGCCAGGGAAGCCGCCCGCGTGGAGGCCGAGTTGGCCAAGCGCCAGGCGGCCCGCCGCCGAGCAGAGGAAGCAAGGAAGCGCGAGGACGCCCAAGCCGAGAAGGAGGCCCAGCGGCAAGCCCGGCAAGCGGAGACGGCCCGGCTCAAAGCCCTGGCCGAGGCGGGCACCGCCGAGTGCAACCTGCGCCGCGAGGAACTGGAGACGGTCCTGCTCCTACGACCCGAGGGCCTTGAACTGTGGCATCCCCACGTCGAGCAGGCGTTCATCCACGAGGGTCCCCAGGGCGTCGCAGAGATGGTCGAAGACCTGCTGCAGCGGTCCCCCGTGCCCCCTGGGTGCCGAACGGCATCCCGCGCGGTCTACACCCCCGAGGCCCAGCAACTCCTGGTCGACGTCGAGCTTCCGAACCACGAGATCGTCCCCGCGGTGGCCTCCTACCGCTACGTCGCCCAGCGGGCCGAGGTCGTCCCCCAACCCGCCAAACAAGCCGAAGTCCACGACGCCTACGCCCGGCTGGTGGCCCGCCTGGCCCTCCGGGCGCTGGACGAGGCGTTCACCGCCACACCGGCAGCATTCGTGGAGACCGTCATCCTCAACGGCCGCGTCAACGCCACCGATCCGACGACCGGCCAGGCCGTCCGGGCGTGCGTCGTCAGCGTCGTCGCCCAGCGCAAGGACTTCGCCGAACTGGTCCTGGACGAACCGCGTCTCGACCCGCAGCAGTGCCTCCACCGGCTCGGAGCCACCGTCTCCAAGCACCCTCACGACCTGGAACCGGTCACACCCATCGTCGAGGCGGACCTGTCCCGCTACCGCATCATCACCGACACGGCCGTGGTAGCCACCCTCGACAGCCGGCCCGACCTGCTCCGGATGAACCCCTACGACTTCGAACGCCTGGTCCGCGAACTCTTCGAAGCCATGGGCTACGAGACCTGGCGCACCCAGGGCTCCCGCGACGACGGCGTGGACGCCGTCGCGACACTGACCGACCCGACCGGATCCACCATCTTCGCCATCCAGGCCAAACGCTCCAAGAACGTGGTCCCAGTGAACACCGTCCGCGCCATGTCGGGCGTCATGCACGACAAGGACGCCGGCTACGGCATCGTCGTCACCACCTCGTGGTTCGGCAAGGACAGCTACGACTTCGCCCACCGCAACGGCCGCCTCCGCCTCATCGACGGCCGCAACCTCAAAGCCCTGCTCGCCGAACACCTGAACATCGACGCCCTGATCGGGCTACCCAAGGTCCCCCCGGGCTGGCAAGCCGGCGACCTCGTGTGAAGCCGAACGCAGACCTATCCGCGACCGCCCCGAGCCGCCCGCCTCACGAAGCCTGCGAATGACCCACTGCACATCGGGCAACGGCACAGCCAGGCAACGATCCCAAGATCAGCAGGAAGCGGCCTAGCTCAACAGCGTCGGTCCGTCAGGGAGCCTCGTTGGATCGAAGGAGGCTGTGCGGTGGGCACCTGGGCCGATCTGGATGACGCGGGCCGCCGGGACGGTGGTCCAGGTGGCCAAGGTGGTTCGCGTCGAGGTGACGATCAGCTGGAAGCCCTGGTCGGCAAGTCCCGAGAGTATGTCGGAGACCGCGCGTTCCGCGGCGGGGTACGAGGAGCCAAAGGGCTCGTCGATCAGGAGAATCCGGTTTGGCACACCGTCCGGCTCGGCCAGGGAGCGGAGATTCGCCTTCCAGTTCCTAAGCACGGAAGCTCGACTGTCGAGCACCCGGACGTTCCGGTCGCTGAGGTAGTAGCAACTGTGTGGCGTCCGTCGATCGTTCCATGTGATTCGAAGGTGTTTGGCCAGGTCCTGGCTCACCAAGCTCAGCTGACCGATGGGGCGAGCAGAGTGCACCGAGTTCATTGACAGAGCCAGGGCCTCCAGCAGAAGGGTCTTCCCTGTGCCCTCGCCGCCCACAAGCACGGTGATCCCCTCATGGAAGCCGATCCCCTGGTGAAGCGCCTCAGCAACCGGCAGGGTTTCGAGTTCCTGATAGGAAGGCGGCAGTTCGGCAGCCTGGATGATGGCATTATCCGTCGCGGGAGCCATGGCCATGACATAGCCCCGGCTCGTGAGTTCCTGCACGACCGTCCAGCGGATGGACTCCGAGGGGTCGTCGCAAAGGGAGTGGAGCACGGCGAGTGCGGCGCCATCGTGGAGCCAGCTCTTGGCGAGGAACTCTGCGGCAGCCGCCCGGACGAGTGCGTCGCTGTCACGGGTCAGCGTGATTAAGCAATCGCGGACCGCCGGATCGTTCGCCCACCCCTGAACCAGCGCAGACATCATCGTCTCCCGAACGCCCGGATCCTTGTGCTGGACGAACCGGATCAGCGCGTTGCGTGCAACGCAGTCACCCGCCCAGCCGTGCACCAGCCCCAGCACCGCCGTCTGCCGGACGTGGTTCTCGGGGTCGCCGGCCAGCTCCACGACGGCCTCCTGGGCCTCGGGATTCCCCGCCCAGGCGGCTGCCAGGCCCCAGGCCACGTTGTGGCGAATGGCCGACTGATCATCATGGACGAGACGCAGAAGGGTGTCGCGGGTGCGTGGGTGGTGGGCCCAACCAGTCAGCATGGTCCGCACGGCGGTGCTGCGGGCGAGTGGGTCGCTCAGACGGGTGGCGGCCACCAGGATCGCCAGTTCATCGTCGGGGGCCAGCGGCGAGTCGCCCGTTAGAGCGCGCTGCAGGTCGTCGATCTTCTGTTCCTCCGCGTCGTTATACTCCTGGACCCGACCAAGGGCGGTCGCGATGTCCACGAGCGCAGACTCGGCACGGATGCCGGGGGAGAAGACTCCCTGGGCTGGCAGCAACGGGAGGTCGGGGAGCGGCCGCAGGTGCCCGACGTCGGTATGTGCAGCCAGCCGCCGTAGGTTGCCCTGCGCCTGGTCCCACAGCACCTCCAGTACCCGCCGCCGGTGGTCAACGCGGTTGAACTCCGCCTCCGCCGCCGCCTTGTACTCGACCGCCTCGGTGCGCTGCTGCTCGGCCTGCGAGCGCGGAGCCGTCAGTCCCGCGGTGTGTGGTGCGCCGAGATGGTTGAGATCAAGCTCGGTGATGATGTCTCGCAGCGCGTTGATGATCTGTAGCAGCGTTCCCATCAGCGTCTGAGTGTCACTCAACTCCCGCCGGAGGCGGTCCCCGGTGCGATGCGCCCGTTCGAGGTCGAGCTGGGCCTGCAGCGCAGCGATGGCCGCCGCTGGAATGGGAGGTTCCGGCTGTGGCTGCAGTTGCAGCAGCGCAGCCGGGCGGGTCTTCAGTCGACGCGCTTCGCTCAGCAGTTCTGCCGCTTCCCGGAACAGCGCCTGGTGACGGGGCTGAGGCAGGCCGGCAGCGGCACTGGTGATCTCCAGGAAGACCCGGAGGAACGGGACGGACGGCAGCCCGGTACCGCCCTTGAAGAGGCGGTCGAGGTGCGACTTCGAGAAGTTCATCCCACTCACTGGGGCGGCCGACAGGCCCTCCCTTGCCGCGTTCCCCGCCTGCTCCCGCTCGGCCCGTTGCTGGAAGGCGCGAGCGATCTCACGCGTGCTCAGGCCTGCCTCCTGCGCCCGGACCCGGAGGAAGTCCCCGAGTGCGCACGCAGCACCGACGCCGTCTCCCACTGTCGCGCTCATCGCTGGTTTCCCTCGAACTCCTGCCCCGGGGGCGCCCCAGACGCGTCGCTGGGACGGGCCCAGGACATCCGCGATCCTCCCAGATCGGGCCTACGGCCTGCATGCGATTGCCCCAAGCGGTCCCGGGCTGCCCCAGGCTGTCCCAGCGCGGGTTGGGGACACCACCTGCGCCGAGCACGCTGGCTGCGCGGTCGACGGCGGCCGTGAGGTGTTCCGAGCGGTGGAGGCGTGCGGCGAATGTCGACAGAGATCAACGAGGCAGTCCAGGCGATCGGCGAGGGATGCGGCGGCCATGCGGGCGGCGTTCCCGAGCTGCTGGCGGCCGCGGTGCCGGAGTTCCTCGGCGGACTCGCCGTGGCACTCGTCACCGCGCTGGCAACCTGGGGCCTGCGTCGGCGACGCACCCGTCGGGCGCCCGACGACGTGCGCTGATCGGGCAAGACCCGGAGGCGATGCGCACGCGATCCAAGGACTGTGGTGAGCCGCGGCGGGTCCTGACTCCGTCGGCTCGCTGGTCCCCGGCTGGTCCCTGGCAAGATCACGGACCGCCCGCTCCAGCGCCGTGGGCCACCTGTCGGGCCATCAACAAAAAGGCCGTTGGCCTGGGATTTCTCCCGGCCAACGGCCTTCCGACATCACTGTCGGGACGACAGGATTTGAACCTGCGACCCCTTGACCCCCAGTCAAGTGCGCTACCAAGCTGCGCCACGTCCCGTGGTCTCGTGGCCCTGGGCGGAGTCTGAGGGACTCTGCTTCGGGTTTCTCGACCTTGTCGGCCGGTGTCCCGGCGACGTGGAAAACAATACAGCACGTCGGGGGGTGCTCGCTGCCAGGTATGGGGGCGGGGTCAGGGGGTGGGGTGGCGGGCGTCGTAGCGGAGGAAGGCGGGGCGGCGGGCGGCGAGGAGGAGGATGGCAGCCACGCAGGCGAGGCCGCCGGTGACGACGGAGACGGCGGGGCTGGTGAGGGACGCGACGGCGCCGGATTCGAAGTCGCCGAGGCGTGGGCCGCCGGCGACGATCACGACGAAGATGCCCTGGAGGCGGCCGCGCATCTCGTCGGGGGCGGCGACCTGCATCATCGTGTTGCGGAAGATCATGCTGACGGTGTCGGCGCAGCCGGCGACGGCGAGCAGGAGGAGGCCGAGCCAAAGGTTGCGGACGAGGCCGAAGGCCGCGATGGCGAGGCCCCAGGCGACGACGGAGACGAGGACGGCGGCGCCCTGGCGGCGGACTCGGCCGACCCAGCCGGAGAAGAGGGCGCCGGCGAGGGCGCCCACGGCGGGGGCCGCGACCAGCAGGCCGACGGTCCGGGCGTCGCCGCCGTAGAAGGTGACCGCGATGGCGGGGAAGAGGGCGCGTGGCATGCCGAAGATCATCGCGGCGAGGTCGGCGAGGAAGCTGGTGCGCAGGTTGGGCTGGTCGCGCAGGAAGCGGAGGCCGTCGAGGACGGAGGCCCGGCCCTTGCGCTCGCCGAGCGGGAGCATCGCCGGCAGGCGCCACATGGCGTAGATGGTGGCGGCGAACGCGACGGTGTCGACGAGGTAGGCGGACTGGACGCCGTAGGCGCCGATGAGGACGCCGCCGAGCATGGGGCCGACGGTGAGGCCGAGGTTCATGCTGACGGTGTTCAGCGCGTTGGCGGCGGGGAGCTGTTCGGCGGGGACGAGGCGCGGGATCATCGCGGACCGGGCGGGTGAGCCGAGCGCGAAGAAGCCGGCCTGGACGGCGACGGCGACGTAGAGGACGGCCACGAGGCCGAGGCCGGCGAGCGCCTGGGCGGCCAGGACGGCGGAGACGACGGCGAGGCCGGCCGAACCGATCAGGCCGAGGCGGCGGCGGTCGACGCTGTCGGCGATCGCACCGCCGTAGAGGCCGAAGGCGATGAGCGGGAAGAGGGAGAAGAGGCCGACCAGGCCTGTCGCGAAGGTCGAACCGGTCAGATCGTAGACCTGGACCGAGACGGCGACGGCCGTCATCTGCTGCCCGACCGAGGAGACGACCTGGCCGAACCAGACCCGTCGGTAGTCGGCGTTGTCGCGCAGGGGGCTCAGGTCAGCGAAGGCCCCGCGTGCGGCCCGCCGGTACCACGGAGGGGCCGTGGCCGATACGGCAGGAGCCGTGACCGGCACGGCGTCGGCGGGCGCCGAGGGGGACGGTGCCGCCGGGGTGGGGGCCGGGACCGCGTCGGCGGGGGGCTGATTGGCAGGATGATTGGTCGACACGGAAACCCATGTTCCGCCCCGCTCCTCCGGGACCACCGACCGGGGTCAGTCGACTCCGACGTTGCCGAGGATCCGGTCCGGCAGAACGGCCAGTTGAGCGACGCCGGCGTCGCCGAGGCCCTTCGACATCTCCTGCTGACCGGTCACCGCGACCGCTGAGATCCGGACGTACGGCTCCCCGTCGGGGGCCGGTTCGACGGTGGCCGCGCGGCGGTCCTCGTCGATGCGACGGCGCACCACGAGCCCGCGCCGCTCCATCTGCTCAAGCTGCCGGGACAGGGCCGACCCCTCGATGCCCAGGTACCGCGCGAGGGCGCGCCGGATCATCGGACCCTCCAGCTTGCGGGCCGCGAGCACCGTCCAGGTGACGAAGGTCGCGCCCGACTCGGCGAGACGCGCCTCGAAGAAGGCCCGGCAGGACTTGGCGGTCAGGTGCAGCTCCGGGGCCACGCCGGTGCGCAGCCCGACGCCACACGGCCCACGCCCCGCGTCCCGTTCGGCCCGCAGACCAGCAGACCAGCAGACCGGCCCGGACGGGATGCGGGGCATGCCGAGGACCGTCCGCGGAACGACTGCAGACGTACCGCAGTCGTTCCGCGGACGGACCAGCAGACGGACCAGCAGACGGACTAGCGGGTGAGGACCTGCTTCTCGCCCGCCTCCACCGCGAAGTCCAGGCGGTTGCCGGGCGGCGGGAAGGGGCAGATGAAGTGGTCCGCGAAGGCGCACGGCGGCAGGTAGGCGCGGTTCAGGTCCAACACCGTGTGCCCGTCCGCGTCGGGCTCGGGGAGGGTGATGAACCGGAACCGGTAGGTGTCCCGGCCGCTCGTCGCGTCGGCGATGACGCCGCTCAGGCCGTTGCCCGAACGGCTCACCGTCAGCGTCCGGTGCTCGCCGGCGACGGTGAACTCGATCCGGCCGCTCACGGCCAGGCGGCGCTCCTTGCCGTCGGCGTTCGGGACCACCAGCGCCTGGGCGGCCTCGCCCTCGAACGGGGTGAAGACCGCCGGGACGGCCCACTCCGGCGCGTAGGTGTAGGCGGAGATGCCCGCGAACGATGCCCGCCCGGGTGCGGCCGGGTCGAAGACCCGGAGCGCCAGCTCCCCCTCGCGCTCGATCGGCACCAGGAGCAGCTCACCCAGGGTGGCGGTGTCCGCCGACGGGTCGGTGTCCGGGCGGAGCAGCGCCTCACCGTCGACGGGGGCCTCGGCGCCCGCGACGGTGATGCCGTCGGCGGCCGTCGCCCGGAACCGGATGCCCTCGGTGTCCGTCCACCAGAGGCCCGGCAGGCCGGGGATCTCGGCGGGATCCGGTTCGAGCCAGTGCGTGCCGGTGAGCGACAGCTGCCCGTGCAGTGCGCTCACGGACGCCGTCCGCTGATCGCTCCAGTGCTTCCAGTCCTCTGCGGCGGTCGCCGTCATCGGCACGCCCTCCCATTCCGGTCCAGGGCCCGCCGGGCGGGCCGTCCGTTCTCCGTTACCCCCGTAAACATCCGACACCCGGGTGGATCATTCCCGTTGCCGGACGGCTTGGCACGCCTGTAGTACGCCCGTCGCACGCCCGTCACATGAGCCCTTGAACACACAGTCCGACAGCACGTGGCCATGCGCACGTAACCCGCGGGACGTGGAGCGCTGAACGTGGGGCACACCACGTGGCACCCGAGGTGGGTCGGCCTTTCCTCATCAGCCCTTGATACGCCGGAACAGCCCCTCCTGGACCACCGACACCACCAACTGCCCGTTGCGGTCGTAGATCTCCCCGCGCGCGAGGCCCCGGGCGCCGTGGGCTATCGGGGACTCCTGCTGGTAGAGCAGCCAGTCGTCCGCCCGGAACGGCCGGTGGAACCACATCGCGTGGTCGAGCGAGGCCATGTCGAAGTGCCGGGTGCCCCAGAGCGGCTCGACGGGCGCGCGGACCGCGTCCAGCAGCGTCATGTCACTGGCGTAGGTGAGCGCGCAGACGTGGATCAGCGGATCGTCGGGCAGCGCGCCGTTGGTGCGCAGCCAGACGCCGCTGCGGGCCTCGACGCCGGCCAGCTCCTCCTTGGTCCACCGCAGCCGGTCGACGTACCGGATGTCGAAGGGCTGGCGGCGGCTGATGAACGGGGGCAGCTCACCCAGGCGGGAGCCGACCTCGTCCAGCGCGCTCGGCAGTTCCTCGGGCGCCGGGACGACGGGCATCGGGAACTGGTGCTCGATGCTCTCCGGTTCCGGGACGTGGAAGTCTGCGGTCAGCGCGAAGATCGACCGGCCGCCCTGGATCGCGAGCACCCGACGCGTGGTGAACGAGCGGCCGTCCCGGAGCCGGTCGACCTGGTAGACGATGGGCACGCCGGGCACCCCGGGGCGCAGGAAGTACGAGTGCAGCGAGTGGACCGGCCGGTCGCCGTCCACGGTGCGCCCCGCCGCCACCAGCGCCTGCCCGGCGACCTGGCCGCCGAACGTCCGCTGGAGCGCCTCCTCGGGGCTGCGCCCGCGGAAGATGTTCAGCTCGATCTGCTCGAGATCCAGCAGTGCGACGAGCTCGTCGACGGGGGTACCCATGGGACACGTCCTCTCCGGGCTGCCGACCCGGCCGGAGGTCTTCCGTCCGGCTGTCGTCACCCGTTCTCTCGGATTCTCCAGCCCATTCGAATTCTTCAGCGAGCCGGGACATTCCCCCGGGCAGGGGCCCGCCTCGCCGATTCACTCGAACGAGGTCGAACAGTATCGGTCGGCTGACAGGTGGCGGCCCCGGGCGGACCCCGGGTTCGGGCAAGGCCGGGCCCGGGCTCGCCCAGACCCGGAGGTCAGGACAGGGCCCGGCCCCAGGACCGTCCGCTACAACCCCGACTGCCGCACGGTGATGTTGAGCCGCCCGGTCAGGCCCAGCTCCGGGTCGGCCGTCCCCGGCAGCGTCCGCACCACGCCGTGGTACGCGAACCGGGCCGGGCCGCCGAAGACCAGCAGGTCGCCGCCGTGCAGTTCCAGGTCGGTCCACGGCCGGGTGCGGGTTTCGGTGTTCCCCAGCCGGAAGACGCAGGTGTCGCCCAGCGAGAGCGAGACGACCGGCGCGTCCGTCCGCTCGTCACGGTCCTGGTGGAGGCCCATCTTCGCGCCGTGCGGGTAGTGGTTGACGATCGCGATGTCCGGTTCGTAGCCGACCGCTCCGGGGATGTCGGCGGCGGCCTCGCCGTACGCGTCGGCGACCGCCCGCCGGGCCAACCGGGCGAGGTCGGACGGGAAGGGCTTGACGGGCGCGCCGTCCTCGGCGGTCCGCGAGTAGCCGTACGGGTACCAGTGCAGGCCGAGCCCGACCATCCGGACGGACATCATCCCGCCGGTGGGCATCCGGACGGAGTGCAGGCCCGCCGGCGGACGGGACCACTCGCGGCAGGCCGCCACCAGCCCCAGTTGGGTCTCCGCGTCGAGCCAGCCGGGGACGAGCACCGCGCCCGGTGCCGGCTCGGACCGTCCGCGCGCGGAGGCGGGGTCGAAGAGGCCGCCGAAGAACTCGCCCTGGGTCACTCCCCCATCCTCGCCCACACCTCCGACACCTCCGACACCTCCGACAGCGGGCACGCACGTGTCACCGGCCGCTCACCCCGGCCGGGGCCGTACCCCCGCCCGGGGGTCGTTCCCCCACGCGGGACCGCTCCCCCACCGGGTCGACGATCATCCCGATCTCGCGGGCGCAGCCCGGCCACGCCTCCCAGCCCTGCCCGCGCAGGATCTCCTCCCCGACCGTGGTCTGCGCGCGTCTGGTCGCACGGTCGGGGCGGTCGGCGAACCGCAGTCCGCCCGCCTCCTCCCAGGTCGACGGTCTGATCTGGAGCCCGCCGAAGTACCCGTTTCCGGTGTCGGCCTGCCAGTCGCCCCCGCTCTCGCAGGCGGCGAGCTCGTCCCAGATCATGTCCGCCACCGTGACCGCGGCCCGGGCCCGGACGGTCGGCAGCAGCGCCGTGCCCGCCGTCAGGCAGAGGGCGCAGGCGGCCAGGGCGGCGACGCGAACGACGGGAAGCGCGGCGGACGCGATCGGTCCGCGTGCTCCGGCGGTCACCCGATCACTCCCTCGGACGTCACGGGGCCGAGCTGTCCTGATGGCACACCAGTCGACCCTAGGCCGCCTCCGGCGGTGCATGGCGGATCGGTACGACCGTCCGGGCGTCCGGGCGGTCCGGCCTTCCGTGTACTCGCACCGACCTTCCGGGCCGCATCCGCGGCGCATCCGGCTCACGTCCGGGCCGCCTCCGGGCGCCCGCCTCACGGGCCCGACACGGCAACGGCACCGCCCCCGGCCCGCAACGCCGACGGCCGTTCCCCAGCCCGGTGGGCGGGGGAACGGCCGGTGGTCCGGCGCCGCAGGCCGGGGGCGGGCCTACGGCGCGGACAGCGGATCGTCGGATCAGACGGTCAGGGTCTGGCCCGGGAAGATCAGGTTCGGGTTGGCGCCGATGACCTTGGCGTTGTTGTCGTACAGCGCGTGCCAGTCGATGCCCTTGGCCGCGGCGATGGTGCTCAGGGTGTCGCCGGCCTGGACGGTGTAGTTGCCACCGTTGACCTGCTTGGCGTCGTTCGAGGTCCAGGACTTGCCGGACTTCGCGACGTTGTCGGCCTTGTCGGCCTTCGGCGCGGCAGCGGCCTTGGGGGTCTCGGTAGCCTTCGGGGCCTCGACGGCCTTCGGGGCGACAGCAGCCTTCGGGGCGGCGGTCTTCGGGGCCTCGGTGACCTTGGGCGCGGTCGGCTTCGGGGCCTCGGTGGCCTTCGGCGCGGCCGGCTTCGCGGCGGGGGCGGTGGTCGCACCGGCGGAGGTGTCGACGGCGGCCGGGGCGCCGCCCTTGGTCAGGCCGGCCTTGACGGAGCAGACGGGCCAGGCGCCCGGGCCCTGCGAGGCGAGGACCTTCTCGGCGACGGCGATCTGCTGCGCCTTGGTGGCCAGGTTGGCCTGCGAGGCGTAGGCGGTGCCACCGAAGGCGGCCCAGGTGCTGGAGGTGAACTGCAGTCCGCCGTAGAAACCGTTGCCGGTGTTGATGGCCCAGTTGCCACCGCTCTCGCACTGGGCGACAGCGTCCCAGGTGGAGACGGAGGCGGCGGAGGCCGAGGTGGCCGTGACGAGGCCGGCCACCGGCAGGGCCGCGACAGCGGCGCCCGCCACGACAGCCATCCGGACGCGGTTGCGCTTGGTGGCGGTGGACGTGGAGGTGGTGGCAGCGGCGGTCTCGTTACGGAAGGTCATGAGGTTCCTCTCGACAGCCCCGGGCGGGCATGCGGAACCAAGCCCTCGAAGGGGATGGGATTCGCTCGCCGCGTCCGTGGGGCGGCCGGGTACGTGTCGGACGTACCGCGCCGCCCCGGCCACCGCCCACGCACCGGCGACCTGTTCGAGCGGTCGATCGGCGGGCACGGCCTGCGCCGGGTGAACCGGCGGGCTGTGCGTCGGGGGTGAACCCGGGTGGTGCTCGTTGCACCGCCAATGAAGCTACGAGTCGGCCGCCAGGGATCCAAACACTCGGAGGTCTGCCCAGCTCAGCCGGGCATTACCGGCGGTAACCATCAGGCAATTGTGTCCAATTTGTCCGATTTAACCGTCATTTCCTAGATCAAACATCACTGTCCCGTGTCCCACCTCACAGTTTCATTCCGGCAGGCCCGCCATCGAGATCGACAGATTGCGAGCACGAGACCACGCTCCGCGGTCGAATCAGGGGCAATTACCGTCACCCGCACCCCCCACCCGTGACCCCTGACACAGGGGCCCGTTGGTAAGGGCGGCCGGGGCCGCCCCCTGCCCCGGCTCGAACAGACCCGACCGCCCGACCCCTACGGATTCACCCCGCCCGCCCTGCCGGCACCACCCCGGCGCCCCCGTCGGCACCACCGCCGACGCCCACTGCCAGCACCTACCGCCAACGCCCCTGACACCTCACAAGGAGAACAAGTGCCGCGCATGCTCGACGTCAGCGACGAGGTCCGGTCCGAGATCGGCGACGACGAGGCCGACCGCCTGCTCGGCGGCGCCCACGCTCCCGACAGCTACGAGTGCACCTCCTGCCGCACGCCCGGCGACACCCTCCAGGAGCCCACCAGCACCGTGCTGTTCGTGGGTGAGGAGACCGCGGTGCTCGCGTTCGCCCACGCCCGCTGCATCCCCTCCCAGGTGGTCCCGGTCTCCGAGGAGCAGCTGGTCGGCGCCGTCCGCAGCATCAGCCAGGCCCGGGGCGACGCCCCCGCCGGTACGCCCGGCCACCCCCAGCCGGCCCCGGCGCCCGCTCCCGAGTCCGGTCGGCCCGAGCCGTCCGGCCCGTCGAGCGCCCCCGGCCAGGCCGCCATCCTGGGCATCACCTGCGGGCTGGTGCTGCACGGCAGTACCGGCCACGCCTCGCTGGTCGTCGAGCCGACCGGACCGGTCGGCCGCCCGGGCAACACCAGCGGCGAGGACGAGTTCCTGGACCTCCTCCAGGACGCCGGCTTCCAGCAGGTCACCGACCTCGACAAGACGCCGGACCAGCTGCCCGGCTGGTCGGTGCTGGTCGCGATGGGCAAGCTGCACGCGATCCTCCAGCCCGCCGCCGCCGGCGGGAGCACCGGCTGGTGGCAGGCCCACCAGCCGCTCCAGGTGACCGACGCCTGGCGGTTCGCCGCCAACCAACTCGGCGAGGTGACCATGTACGCCGTCCCGGCCGGAACGGTCGGACGGCAGCCGCGCGAGGACCTGCTGCGCCTGGCGCTGGAGCGCGCGGTCGCCCTGGGCCAGGTGGTCGCCGCCTCCCTCCCCCTCGCCGGGACCTGAGCCCGCACCTGGCCCGCACCTGGCCCGCACCTGGCCCACGCCTGGCCCGGACCTGGCCGATACCTGAGCCGAACCCGGGCCGGACCCTGGCCGGGAGCGGATCCGGGAACGGGCCCGAGGCGTGCACCGCGCCGGACCACGGCCCGTTCCCCAGCCCGCGGGACGCCCGCTGCACCGCCCGGGCCCCGGCCCGCCTGCTCGGGCCCGTACGGGCCGACACCGGCCGACACCGACCTGTACGAGCCGGCGCGGGCCGGCGCGGGCCGGCGCGGGCCGGCGCGGGCCGGCACGCGCGCGTCGCGCCACGCCCGTACCTCGCCACGCCCGCCGGGCGCGTACGCCGCACCGCTGCGCCGTCCCGATCAGGTGCGCACCCGGCACATGCTCGGTGCGCACTCGGCGCGCAACCGGCGTGGGCACCCTGCCTCCGCGCCCAGCGCGGGCCACGCCTTACGTGCCCTCCCGCACGGCACAGGCCACCTTCCGGCCGGGCCGGGGGACCCCGCATCCACCGGCGAACTCGCTCGTTGGGCCCTGCGTGTACAGCTACGACGTCCCCGCATCCCACCGTCGATCCGCCACCGCCTCCCGCGCAATCCCGGGCATGCGCCCGTCGTACGACGCCGAGCACCCGAACTCGGCGACGCCGATCTACGACGAGCTGTACTCCGAGTACCGGCGCCTCTTCCGCGCCCTGCCGGGCGACCGCTCCGGCGAGGAGAACCTGAAGTTCGCAGGCTTCGCCGTCCGTGACGGCTACCCCGTCCTCGCGGACCGCTCCTACCCGCCGCAGCACCAGGCGTTCCAGACGTACGCGGGCCAGTCGATCGGCATCCCCCAGTTCATGCCGAGCCAGCAGACCGGCCCGGGACTCGCCGGCCACCACGGCCACCACGCCCCGCACGACCCGACCGGACATCACGGCCTCACGGCCCACTCCGGCGCGGGCGGCTCCGCGGACCACGGCAACCAGAACAACCCGAGCAGTCACACCGGCCACCACGGCCACACCGGCGTTACGGGAACCGGCCACACCACCGACCCCACCAGCGACGGAACCAGCCACGCACCGGGCGCCGGCCACACCCAGGGCCACCCCCAGAACCACAACCACAACCACAACCAGAGCCACGGGTTCGGCCAAGGCGCCGCACCGCTACCGGTGCCCGCCCAACCTGCCTCTGCCGCAGCCCAGTTCGGGAGCGGTCAGGGCTGGGTCGCGGCCGGTTACCTCGGGCCCGTCCCGCACCCGATGCCGGTGCCGGCTCCCGTGCCGGTCATGGGCACGGGCTTCGGCCACGCGCCGGGCAAGGGCGCGGGCGGTCGCCACCGGAGCATGCTCTCCCTGCCTCCGGGCCGCAGCGGCGACCAGCACTGACCCCGGTCACGCCGATCGCCCGACGCCCCGGGACGCCTCACGCGGCACTCACAGCGCGAGCACCACAAGCACCACACCCGCAACGAGCACCAGCACCAGCACCAGCACCAGCACCAGCACCAGCAGAACCACGCGCCGTCGAACGAACGGAGGCCCCGCCACCCGGTTCTCGGACTG